>NZ_JBSSBO010000004.1:0-105061 GCF_054058915.1 Thermostichus sp. MS-CIW-41 | reverse complement strand
TTCTCGTTTTGACAAATTGGCCAGGAACTTCTTGAGTTTTCTCTATCTCGTCAGTGCTCTCTTTTGGCTCAAATGAAAGATCAACACAACCTAAAAAGATAATGGTATAGCATGCAGGGATCCATGTATCCCGACGCTAACCCTGCGGGTAGAGCGCGGGGCTTGTTGCCCCCGCACCCCCGTTGGTTAAACATTAGGTTGCCCAGGAAAGGGATCCCAGCGGCACTCACGTTGTATTATTGGCTACTTCAGCCGGCAGGTCGAGCCTCTTTTGGGGAATCGGGCTAGATTGGATCCCACTGTTGATTTCTGCTGTCCACTTCTAGGGTTCTGGCGGCATGAGTTCTCCGGCCATCCAGTGGTATCCCGGCCACATTGCCAAGGCAATTGGCCAGTTGCGGGAAGAGTTGCAGCGGGTGGATGCAGTCATCGAGGTGTTGGATGCGCGGATCCCTTCGGCCAGTCGTCATCCTGAGCTGGGCCGGTGGCTGGGGGAAAAACCTCGCCTCCTGGCTCTGAACAGGGCGGACTGCATTGAGGCCAGGGATCTGAAAGCTTGGCAGGAGTATTTTTTACGGCAAGGGATCCCTGTCTATCCCACCAATGGCCGCTCAGGAGAAGGGGTGAATCGCCTCAAGCAGGCGGTCTTGCAACTGGGGCAATCGGTCAATATGCGGCGTCAACAGCGGGGAATGCGACCGCGGGCCGTTCGGGCGGTGGTGGTGGGCTTTCCCAATGTGGGCAAATCTGCTTTGCTGAATCGGCTTTTGAGGCGGCGGGCAGCCGAGAGCGCAGCACGTCCTGGAGTGACGCGGCAACTGCGGTGGGTGCGGCTGGGGGGAGAGTTGGATCTGTTGGACTCGCCGGGCATCCTACCGCCCTCTCTGCCGGATCAACAGGCGGCTTCTCTATTGGCCATCTGCGATGACATCGGCGAAGCGGCCTACGATCCCGAACGGGTGGCGGCCTACTTTTTGGATCACGTGCTGAGGGTGCAGCCCCAAGCCGGATCTCTCTTGCAAAAGCGCTACGGTTGGCCGGATCCGATCCCTCCCGGTGGTGCTGCAGTGCAGGAGTTGGCCGAGCGGCGGTATCAAGGGGATCCTCAACGGGCAGCACGGCAAATTCTCAACGACTATCGCAAGGGCTTGCTGGGGCCGCTGGCCTTGGAACTCCCTCCCAAGGCTTGAGCCCCTTAGAAGAAATCACGAAAGAAAGTCACGTTGTTGCTATGCCCACGGCAGGGAAACCGCTGCTGTGGGGCGTTGACTTTTCCCGAAACTGTCTACACTTGTCCCCAACCGGGATCCAGCCTCTGTTTCCAAGGCCGATACACCTTGAAGTAGACAACGGAACCCACTTGTCTGGCCAAGGCTTTGATGCAAGTGTCTCCACCCATACAGCGCTGGCAAACGGGATGGTTCACCTGCAGACGATTGAACCCCCGCCGCAGCGCACAGGCCGGTTGGCCCCGCAAAATCTCGGCCAGGGATCCCCCCAGCGTCACTTGCCCCAGCGGGATTTGCCCTTCATAGTCCTTGCAACAGGGCACCACCGTGCCGTCGTAGAGGATCCCCGCCTGACCGGAAGCGCCATTGCAGTATCCCCAGCGAGCTGGGATTACCCGGTCTGTCTCCACGTTGCCCCAACTGTCCAAGGGAAACGTTTCCAAAACCAAGCGGGGATGGATGCGGATCTGCTGCCAGCGGCCCGGTCGGTAAGTAGCAATCTGGGCTTCTACCCAATCGAGAGCCGGTGCATCCGGGATCCCTTGCAAAGCTCGTCTGGCCCAAGCCGAGAGCTGAGCGCGCATCTGCTGTGCAGAATCGATCACCGAAAGAGCCTTATGCGGCACCAAAAACGGGTGGGGGCTAGTATCCAGGAATTTGAGATGCACCTGCGTAGGGCTGGAGGAGCGCAAGTGCACCTGCAGAAATTGGGTAATCCCAGCAAAGTAGCGCTCCGGCGTGAGGCGGGGAGGTGCTCCGCGAATGCTGAAGGTGACTGGATCGGGAGTTTGCAGGGAAATGGTTAGCTTAGCAAAGGGGCTGCGGTTCAGCTTTTCAATGTGCTCCGGCCAGAGGGCAAAGGTGCTGCCGTTGCTGGTCAGGTGCAGGCGAAGGCCAAGCTCAGCGGCCCTGCGAATACCCTCGAAAAGGTATGGGTAGAGCAGCGGCTCCCCCATCAGGTGAAAAGCCATCACGCGGGCCAGCCCTGTTGCCGCTACTTCCTCCAAAATCTGCTCCAGCAGAGCGGGCTCCATGTGCCCCCGCCGCCGTTGCATGATCCCATCTGGACAAAACTCGCACTTAAAGTTGCAAACGTTGGTCACCTCTATGTGCAGGCGTTCCAGTTGGGGAATAACAGCAGACATTAACAGCAGACATAGAGAGGGCCGGAACAAGTCGAGGGCAAATAGCGGATCCCCCACAAGCGCTAGGTAGTGATACGCTGTTTATCAGGTTAGATCCGGAGCGGAGCCATCGCAATGCTGAAATGCACCACTCGCCACGTCCACATTTTTGCCGGTGAAGTTACTGCAGACAACAACTTCGTGCCCCGCGACGACCTGTTTACCCTCGATGTGGATCCGGACAACGAGCTGGTCTGGACTGATGCTGCCCTGCAAAAGGTCTATGCCCGTTTCGAAGAGTTGGTGGAAGAATACCGGGGGCGAGACTTGACCGAGTACAATATCCGCCGCATTGGGTCTGACCTGGAACATTTCATCCGCTCCCTGCTCAAGCAAGGGGAGATCGCCTATAACCTGCAGGGGCGTGCCCCCAACTTCAGCATGGGCTTTCCCCAGATCCCTGCTGAAGAAATTGTCGGCCAATACATCCCCAAGGGCTAGCTCTTTGCCGGTTCTGGACAGAGTTTTTGATTGTTCTGCATCTAAGGCTTTTACCCATCTGATTGTCGGAGCGTTTCCCCATGTCTGGAGAACCCACCCCCGAGGCCGCTGCTGCCGAGAAACCCGCTGAAGCTGCCAAGCCTGCTGCTGAGGATTCCCCCAAAGCCGCTGCGAAAAAAGTTGCTAAGGAAGAAAAGCCCTTCGAGCAACAGATCACGGAAGAGGTGATCCCGGCAGCCATTGCGGCTTTTCAAAAGCGCGGAGTCAGCGATCTGGAGCTGCGCCTGGAAGGCAAGACGCTGGTCGGCGCGTTTGCAGGAGGCAAGAAGCAATTTAGCGTGCTGTTTGCTGAGGGATCCTTGAATGGCCGCAAGTTCTTCCGCTGTACCACCGAAGGATCCCCGGCCAGCACCATCGAGTCTTTTATGATCGACGAGCGGCGCGTGGATGTCAACCTATTCGTGTTTTATTTGGTGCAGCGCCTTTACGCTCAGCAGTGGTATTGAGTTCGCGTGACCTTGAAGGATCCCTAGCTACCCCTAGCCGGAGAGAGTAAGCCTGCTCGCAAGAGACGAGGGGAGGTGCAGCCGGCTGCAGTTACCGTAAAGCCAGGATCCATCCGGCCATGTTCTTTGGCATGCCCACGATCCCAGAACAGGCACCTTGGCTGCCGCCTTCCCGGAAGATGAGCTGCGCACTTGGCTCGAAGAACGGTACCGCCCCAGCGGGATCAGCCGTTCATAGTCGCGTTTCAGGTTAGGGTGAGAGGCCTGGGCTACTGATCGCGCCAGCGGGACGGAGTCCTTGAAAAGCCTTCTGGCCCCGTGCATTCAACGTTTCTAGTTTGAATCGAAATACCCATAATTGCCCAGAGGGCTGCTCCCGTAGATCAGGTTCCCCGGCAAACGGCGCAGCTGGGGCTCGAACCCGGTCGGCCCAGAGGTTGTTCCCCAGTGCAGGGATCCCTTGCCATTGGGAGGGATGTTCTGTCGAGGCCAAAAAGATTATCGTTTGTAAAGAAAGCTAAGGCGGTGCTACGGGAGGTCTCGAAATGTACATCGTGCAGATTGCGTCTGAATGCGCCCCGGTTATCAAGGCGGGGGGACTGGGGGATGTGGTGTACGGCCTCAGCCGCGAGCTGGAGGTGCGGGGCCACTGTGTCGAGCTGGTTTTGCCCAAGTACGACACGATGCGCTACGACCAGATCTGGGGTTTGCACGACGCCTATCGCGATCTCTGGGTGCCCTGGTACGGGGGAGCCATTCACTGCTCGGTGTACTGCGGCTGGGTGCATGGCCGCCTTTGCTTTTTTATTGAGCCTCACTCAGGAGACAACTTCTTTAATCGCGGGTGTTATTACGGCTGCCCGGATGACAACATGCGTTTTGCTTTTTTCAGCAAGGCGGCTCTAGAGTTTCTCCTACAAAGCAACAAGCGCCCCGACATCATCCATTGCCACGACTGGCAGACAGGGTTGGTACCGGTGCTGCTGTTTGAGATCTACAAGTACCACGGCATGGGAAACCAGCGGGTGTGCTACACCATTCACAACTTCAAACACCAAGGCTTTGGCGGCCCAGAGATTCTTTGGGCTACCGGCCTCAACCGCGAACCCTACTACTTCCACTACGACCGTTTGCGCGATAACTTCAACCCCTTTTCTCTCAACTTTATGAAGGGGGGAATTGTTTTTTCCAACTTTGTCACTACGGTCTCTCCCAATCACGCGCTGGAGGTGCAATTTGGCGACTACGGCTATGGACTTGGCCATACCCTCTACTTGCACCGGCACAAGTTTCGCGGCGTTTTGAATGGCATCGATTACGACATTTGGAACCCGGAGATCGACCGCTTTATCCCCGTGCGCTACACTGCTCAAACGCTGGAAAATAAAGCTAAAAACAAAAAAGCTCTGCGGGATCGGCTGCTACTGCAGGATGTTGACAAGCCTATCGTGGCCTATATCGGGCGATTGGACGAGCAAAAGGGCGTGCATTTGGTGCATCATGCCATCTACCGCTCCCTGTTCAAAAATGCCCAATTTGTTCTGCTGGGATCCGCTACGGAGCGAGGGATCGGCGCTTGGTTTGCCCACGAGAAAAGCTACCTCAACGACAACCCCGATGTTCACATTGAGTTGGGCTTTAACGAAGAACTTTCCCACCTTATCTATGCGGGGGCAGACATCATCGTAGTGCCCAGCCACTACGAACCCTGTGGACTCACTCAGATGATTGGCTTGAAGTATGGCACGGTTCCGGTGGTGAGAGGAGTGGGCGGCCTGGTGGATACCGTCTTCGACCGCGACTACGATCCCCACAAATTGCCCGAGCAACGCAACGGCTACGTCTTTTATCACACAGATCCAGCTGCTTTGGAGTCGGCTCTGGATCGGGCCATCGACCTTTGGTACACCGCTCCTGACCAGTTCCGTCAACTGCAGATTCAAGGCATGAGCTACGACTACTCCTGGAACTATCCTGGCAAGGAGTATCTGGAGATCTACGACTTCATTCGTCACCGCTGAGCCCAACAGCGATCCCCAGCGATCCCAGCTCTTGACCCCAAGGACGAAATGCTGGACGATAGGTAGCAATCTTGGGCTTAACCTTCTCTACAGATTTGCTGCTGAGAAGGGTAAGTCTGCTCCGTTATCTTTCCCTGTCTGTAAGGATCCCCGGCTGCCATGGGTTATCTCGCCTTGGTACTCCACGCGCACCTGCCGTTTGTGCGCCACCCTGAGCAAGACTTTGTGCTGGAGGAAGAATGGCTCTACGAAGCCATCACGGAGACCTATGTGCCGCTGCTGCACATGTTCGAGGGGCTACAGCGAGATGGCATCGACTTTCGCTTCACCATGTCCCTGACGCCGCCCTTGGTGTCGATGCTGCGGGATCCCTTGCTGCAGGAGCGCTACGACCACTACCTAACCAAATTGGAAGAGCTGGCCCAGCTGGAGTACGACAAAAACGCCACCAACGGCCACATTCGCTACCTGGCGGAGCACTACATCAAGCAGTTTGCCATGGTGCGGGATCTCTGGGAGCGCTACGACCGGGATCTGGTGCGAGCTTTTAAGCAGTTTCAAGACAGCGGCAACCTGGAGATCATCACCTGTGGGGCTACCCACGGCTACCTGCCCTTGATGCAGATGTACCCGCAGGCAGTCTGGGCGCAGTTGATTGTAGCTTGTGAGCACTACAACGAGCACTTTGGCCAATGGCCGCGGGGGATCTGGCTGCCGGAATGCGCCTACTACCAAGGGCTGGAGCGGATGATTGCCGATGCCGGCCTGCGCTACATGATCACCGACGCCCATGGTCTTCTCTACGCCAAGCCCCGGCCTCGTTACGGCATGTACGCCCCTATTTTTACCGAGACCGGCGTCGCCGTTTTCGGGCGGGATCACGAGTCTTCGCAGCAGGTGTGGTCGGCAGAGGTGGGCTATCCAGGGGATCCGGTTTACCGCGAGTTCTACAAAGACCTAGGGTATGAGGCCGACTACGAGTACATCAAGCCTTACATCATGCCCAACGGCCAGCGGAAAAACACCGGCATCAAGTACCACCGCATCACCGGGCGCAACCTGGACCTGGGGCAAAAGCAGCTTTACGACCCCTATTGGGCGCGGGAGAAAGCGGCAGAGCATGCGGGCAACTTTATGTTCAACCGCCAGCGGCAAATCGAATATTTGTACAGCGTCATGGGCCGCCCGCCGCTGGTGGTGGCCCCCTACGATGCGGAGTTGTTCGGCCACTGGTGGTACGAGGGCCCTTGGTTTTTGGATTTTCTCATCCGCAAGAGCTACTTCGACCAAAACACCTACCGCATGACTCACCTGGCGGAGTACCTGCGGGAGAACCCCACCCAGCAGGTGTGCAAACCTGCCCAGTCCAGTTGGGGGGCGCGCGGCTTCCACGAGTACTGGCTCAACCCCACCAACGCCTGGATCTACCCCCACCTGCACAAGGCCACCGAGCGGATGATCGAGCTGAGCCGTCGCGAGCCTGCCGATGACCTAGAATGGCGGGCCTTGAACCAGGCGGCGCGAGAATTGCTACTGGCTCAATCGTCTGACTGGGCTTTTATCATGCGCACAGGGACGATGGTTCCCTATGCAGTGCGCCGCACCAAGTCCCATCTGCTGCGCTTCAACCACCTCTACGAGAAGATCAAAGAGGGTCAGTTTCGGCGAGAAAAAGCCACCCCTGAAGAGGAGCAGTGGCTGGCCAAGGTGGAATATATGGACAACATCTTCCCCAATATCAACTACCGGGTTTACCGACCCCTGTGACATACTCCCATCGCTGACCCTACAGGTACAGCGTGGGCTTCGCGCTTCATCGGGGAGCCTTCGCAAGAACCCTCCACGCGCAGACACGGAATGCCCTACCGCGTAGTTGTACCAGATTCCGGCAACGCCGTTTTGTACAACTACTCCCATCATACACCATGTGGGGGTATCTGTATCCCGACACTGATGCTACGGTTACAGTGCGGGGCTTAGCTACCCCACGCCCCCACAAGCTAAGCAGTGTTGATCCCAACTCTCCTCTCCCTTTGGGAGAAGGGCTGGGGGTGAGGGTCAGGAGTCGGCAGAGAGAGCTTGGGATCCCGCCTTCCCCAGCCGAATGGTCAGGCCGTCGGTTCTAGAGCTTGGTGCCGCACTCGGCGCAAAACTTGTGCAGGGTGGGGTTTTTGGTGCCGCAATTGGGGCAGTAGATCAGCTCGGCGGCTTGTTCCAGTTGCCGCTTCTCCGGCAGCCCGATCATCTGATAGTTAGCTTTGCCGGCAGGCACCATCGGGTAGCAGTTTTCGTCCCGCTTGACCACAAAGTCGGCCACTACCGGCCCCTCGTGCTTGAGGATCTCCTGGATGGCATCTTCCAGTTGATCGGGGTGATCGACGCGGATCCCTTTTACCCCAAAAGCCTCGGCTAGCTTGACAAAATCCGGCATTCCGGGAGACATATCCGAGTGGGAGTAGCGCTCGCCGTGGAAGGCCTGCTGCCACTGCCGCACCATGCCCTGCCAGCCGTTGTTGATGATGGCCACTTTGGTGGCAATGCCGTACTGAGCCACTGTGCCCAGCTCTTGCATGTTCATCTGGAAGCTGGCATCGCCACTGATGCAGATGACTTCTTCGTGAGGCAGGGCTACCTTGACTCCCATCGCCGCGGGGAACCCGTAGCCCATGGTGCCCAGCCCAGAACTGGAGATCCATTGGCGCGGCCCGTTGCGCAGAAACTGCGCCGCCCACATCTGATGCTGGCCAACATCGGTGGTGTAGTAGGCGTGGGGAGCATGACGACGAAAGGCATCGATCACCTGTTGAGGGGCAATCACGCCTTCGTAGCTGGGCACCTGCAGGGGATAGTCCCGCTTCCAGCGCTCGATCCGATCCAGCCAGGCCTGAGTTAGGCCTGGAGTAGAAGGCATTTTGCTCAGTTGAGCCAGCATCTCCACCAGAACAGTGCGCACATCCCCTACAATCGGCACATCGGGCGCACGGTTTTTGCCCACCTCGGCTGGGTCGATGTCGATGTGAATGACTTTGGCGTGCTTGGCAAATTCATCTAGCTTGCCGGTCACGCGATCGTCAAAGCGGGCCCCCACCGCAATGAGCAGGTCGCACTCGGTGACGGCGAAGTTGGCATAGGCCGTGCCGTGCATGCCCAGCATCCCCACCGACAGGGGATCGTTCTCATCGAAAGCCCCTTTGCCCATGAGGGTGGTGGTCACCGGGATCCGATAGGTGTGGGCCAGCTCGGCAATTTCGGCGTGGGCACCGGAGATGATCGCTCCACCTCCCACATAGAGCAAGGGCCGTTTGGCCTGCAGGATCAGCTTGGCCGCCGCATGGATTTGCCGTGGGTTGCCTCGCACGGTGGGCTTGTAGCCGGGGATGTTGATCTCGCTGACAGGTTGATAGTCAAACTCTTCCAGGCCCACATCTTTGGGGATGTCGATCAGCACCGGCCCGGGCCGCCCTGTCCCGGCAATGTGAAAAGCCTCTGCCACGATCCGAGACATTTGGCGCGGATCCCGTACCACGTAGGAGTGCTTCACAATGGGCAGGGTGATGCCAAAGATGTCCGTCTCCTGGAAGCCGTCGGTGCCAATCAGATGGCGAGGTACCTGCCCGGTGATGACCACCATGGGTACAGAGTCCATCATGGCGTTGGCGATGCCCGTCACCAGGTTGGTCGCCCCTGGGCCAGAGGTAGCAAAACACACCCCCACCTTGCCAGTGGCGCGAGCATATCCGTCGGCGGCGTGGGCAGCCGCTTGTTCGTGGCGTACCAGGTAATGTTTGAGCAGCCCCTGAGACTCGGCTTTGTACAGCTCGTCGTAGATGGGGAGGATGGCTCCCCCCGGATAGCCAAAGATGTGTTGCACCCCATGCCGGTGCAGGCTGTCCACCAACGCATATCCACCAGTCGCCACGGTGTCTCCTCCCCACTGAGATGACCGAACGTCAAACGCCCGCTCTCAGGAGCGCCAGCGCAGACAGGGTACTGGCCAGAAGTTGGCCAACTTTGTATTCAATTCTACAGTCTAGCAGTGGTTTGCTTTGGAATCGCTTAGACTTTCACGGTCGGCTAAAGTAACACTGGGGATCCCTAGGGATCCTCGCCGGAGTGTTGAGAGTGCCCTATCCATGACTGGAGAGCCAACCCCCATTGACCCCGGGCCGGAGCGGTCTCAGGGCAGCTTGCTGCTAGCTGTGCCCATCCTCGGATCCCCGCACAGTGCTGTGGGATCCCGACAGTGGCTGGTATGGGGAGCGCTGGGGATCTTTCTGGTGGGTCTGGGGTTGCGCCTGTGGCGGCTGGACGAGTTCCCGGCACCTGTGTTCGATGAGGTGTACTTCCCGGAGTTTGCCCAGAACTACCTGGATGGCAAGCCTTTTTACGATGTGCATCCCCCCTTGGGCAAGTACTTCATTGCCCTTAGCATTCAGGTGTTTGGCCGCAACGAGTGGGGATTCCGCTTCGCCACTGCTTTTTGCGGATCCCTGATCCCTCTGTTGCTGACCGGTTTAGCCTACCGCCTCACCTACCACGTGGGCTTTGCTCTGTTGAGCGGGGTTTTGCTGCTGACCGATGGGGTGTTTCTGGTGGAATCCCGCTTTGGCCTGATCAACGTGTATCTGGTAGCCTTTGGGCTGGCAGCGACCATTCTGTTGCTGAGAGGTCTAGAAAACCAAGGTTGGCGACGGGCTGCTCACTTTGCTTGCTCCGGGATCCTGTTGGGGGCGGCAGCTTCGGTGAAGTGGAATGGCCTCTGGTTTACCTTCATGTTTGCTCTGTTGGGGATCCTCGTCTGGGGGGTAGTCTGGCTGCGCCCGCAGTGGATCCCACGGTTGGGCATTTTGAGCCAGATTCGTCATCTGCGCTGGTGGCACTATGTGTTTTGCTTCATCCTCGCTCCGCTGGCCTTTTATGCCATTCAGTGGATCCCGCACCTGCAGCTGAATCCCCAACAGGGACTAACTCTGGATTGGAGCTGGACGGGCATCCAGAATTATTTCCGATCCCTGGTGCTCATCAACCAATCCATCTACGGCGGCCACATGGCAGCCCACCTGGTGGTGAACGAAGAGACCCCTGTTCACCCCTACTGCTCCACCAGCTTGCGATCCCTGGTGGCTTGGTTCCCGGCTTTGCGTCCTTGGCTGACTACGCCCTTGGCCTCGGCAGGAGCTTGGTCCTGGCCAATTCTGGGCCGCCCCGTGGCCTACTACTTCGGCAGTCAGGGCAACCTCTGGCAAGCTGTTCATGGCTTGGGCAATCCTTGGCTGTGGTGGCTGGGCACGGGATCCATCTTGGTGCTCGTCTGGCGAGGGATCCGCCGCTTTCACGGTCTCGAAGCCTTCATTTTGATCGGCTATGCGGCCAATTACCTGCCTTGGTTTAGGGTCAGCCGCTGCGTTTTTATCTACCACTACATGAGCGCTCTGGCGTTTAGCACCCTAGCCCTGGCTTGGTTGGTGCTGCTGGGCTGGCAGAGCTATCGCCGCTTTTGGCGCGGGGCGAGCATCACGGCGGTGGCCTTGGTTTTGGCGTCCTTTGTCTTCTTTTTCCCCGTTTGGCTTGGCCTGCCCCTCAGTCCAAGCGGATTCTACGCCCGCATGTGGTTTCGCTCTAGCCCGGTGCCGCTGTTCTGTTTCAGCCCCCAATCCTGCCAACAGCCCCCGCTGCACCTGCCGCCCATCCCCGGCTTGAACTGGATCTAAGGGAGGCATGGTAAGCTTTGTGAAGTTTGTTTCGTGAAATGCGGCGCTCCGTTACCGAAAGATGGAGCGAGGTTCGCGAAACCCTTGTGGTGGAGGTAGTGGAAACGTCATGGCCCGATCTTGCCCGAGTTCTGCCAACTCTCCCCGCCGTCCACTGGCTTATTCAGAGCAAGCTGTCCCGGTTGGGGTGATCGGGGTAGGCAACATGGGCCAGCACCACACCCGCGTTTTCAGCCTGATGAAGGATGTGCGGGTCGTGGGGGTAGCGGATATCAACGTGGAACGGGGATTGGATGTGGCCAGCCGCCACCGCGTTCATTTCTATGAGGACTACCGCGATCTGCTGCCCCATGTAGCTGCCGTGGCCATTGCCGTGCCGACGGTTCTGCACCACGAGGTGGGTATGGCCTGCCTGGAGGCCGGGGTACATGTGCTGATCGAAAAGCCCATCGCTGCCAGCATCAGCGAAGCAGAATCGCTGGTGAACCGAGCTGCCGATTGCAATTGTATTTTGCAGGTGGGGCACATCGAGCGCTTCAGCCCTGTTTTCCAAAAGCTGGGCCAAGTCTTGCAAAGTGAAGAACCTCTGGCTTTTGAGGCTCACCGTCTCAGCCCCTATTCCGACCGCGCCAGCGATGTGTCGGTGGTATTCGACTTGATGATCCACGACATCGATCTGTTGCTGGAGCTGATCCCATCTCCCGTGACCCAGATTACCGCCAGCGGCAACCGCATCTCCAAGCTGGGCTACCTGGACTACGTCACGGCTACTCTCACTTTTGCCAACGGTGCCATCGCCACCCTCACTGCCAGCAAGGTCACCCACCGCAAGGTGCGCAAAATTGCCGTCCACTGCAAGAATGCCTTGGTAGAAGCAGATTTTCTACACAATGAGATCTCGGTGTACCGCCAGGGATCCGTCGGCAGCACCAGCGACTACGGCCAAATGCCCTACCAGCGGGATTGTTTGATTGAGAAAGTCCACACCGACAATATCGACAAGCTGCATGCCGAACTGGAGCACTTCATCAATTGCGTGCGGGGGGGCAACCAACCTTCTGTGGGTGGGGAACAGGCCCTGAAAGCATTGAGGCTGGCCTCGGAGGTAGAGCGGATTGCTTTGGATGGATGTGCCTGGAGCGAAGCCAAGCCCCGCCGTAGTCTCCTATCCTAGTCTTTAACGCAAGCCCCAGATGGGGGCAGAGCCCTGTTGTTGGCCCATAGCCATTCCAGCATCAGGCTGGGGAAGAAAAAGCGACATTCGCGCCCGCGGAGTGCAGCTCTATTGACAGCTCCCCATTCGGGTGGCAGCTTTTCGAGCGAGCAATGGGGCTCCCACCAGACTCAGGCAAGAGGTGGCATCCACAGCTGTGAAATCGGGCACGCAAGCCCCGGCAGCAACGGCGAGTCCAATTCGAGTCCAATTCATCTTTCCCAAGCAAGTTTTGATCAACACCAACTGCCTTTGCTGACGCCGGTAGACTTCCACTTGTTGCTGTTGCCAGTCCACCACTCAATACTCCTGTAGCCCAAGCCGACTGTAAAGCTTGAGCTTAGTTTGCTTATCTTGGCCAATATTGCGAGCTCCAGGGCTCAGCACTCCTACCGCCGATTCTGGGGCACTGTGGAGTTTGCCATCCGCCCCCAGCGCTGTTCTCAGTCGAGAGCGGCTCACCCACACCACATCAGGAGCCACATTGTTATCTTCGGCAAAAATCACTCCCGGAGCAGTGTTGGCCAATCTCAGGCCCGTTTTCTCACTCTATTCGCCTTTCAAATTTCTTCTAAGATGCGAAACTGCACATGGTTAATGGCCAGCTCCCCAATTGAGGCTTGGTCGGTGTTGATCGTCTCGAAAGGGATCCCTTTGGCGATCTCGGCATGGGTCCAGGGCAAGCCCATGAAGTAGCGCTGCGAATAGGGGCGCTCCCCCCGATCGTCGGGGTTCGACTCCATCGGCACCCAACCCCAGCCGGGCAGATAAAACTCAATCCACACGTGGTTGTACTGGGGAAACAGCGGGATCCCTTTCAGTTCTGGATGGGGAGGACATTTGTAGCGCCCCACCGTGCGGCAAGGGATCCCATTGAGGCGGGCCAAAGCCAACAGCACCCCCACATATTCACCACAAGAACCGGAGCCACGCCGCAAAACCTCATCCGGCGGATCGATGCGAGAGGTGACCCGGTAGGAGAGCTTGTCGTAAACATAGGCCCGGATATTGAGCATTTTGCGCAGCAAGTTGGTCTCGCTGCCAACGGCCAGCCGCGCTGCCTCTCGGACAATCGAGGTGTCCATGGCCAGGTAGTCATCGTCCACCAAGTAGCGATCCCGCAGCTCCCTGGGCAAAACGGCAGCCTCTACATCCAGTGGATCGATGCAGTACTTGATACTGTAGAGATCCAGCACCGCCCGCCAGCCAAACAAGCGCACCTCATGGGCCCCCAGGGATCCCAGCGAAAACACCGCCACCTGTTGGCCAGATTGCTCTTCCACTTCAAACGGCAGACCTACCCAGTGCAGGCTGCGCACCCGTTGGCGAAGGCTGTTGCAGGGCAAGGCAATTCGCCAGACCAAATCGGGCAGGAAGCGCGGCTCTTCTTGGGCAATTTCTTCCACATAGGTCAGCTCCACCCGATAGCCGTGGGAGAGGGTGTAGGTGGCGCGTTCCCCCAGACGCTGGGGCTGAAAGACCACCGGACAGGCAATGGGGGGGTCCTTGGCCTCGATCCCGCCAACGTCAGAGGGGTCTGAGGAGCTGTGGACAGAGAGGGGATCCAAAGGCCGCAGGCGCAGGGGAGCCACCCAGGTTTTGTCGCGCAGGGCCACCGACAAGGGATCTGGAGCGTTGGGGTTGTCGTGGATGTAGGCTTCTTCGTGGGCATAGGCCACCCAGAGTTGCCCCCGCCAATGGGCCAAGCCTGTTGGCCCAGGAGAAGGGGTGAGGATACGGGCCAGTTCTCGCCCGGTCTGGCGCTCCAGCACGTAGATCGTCTCTTCCACCCGATCGCTCACCCAGAGGTAGTCTCCCTGCACCGCAATCTGTTCTCGGCCAACCCCAGGGGCAGGCATCTCCTGCACAATAAGGCCACGGCTGGGATCCAGTTGCAGGATTTTTCCCCGTTTGTAGCAGGTGGCATAGAGGTAGCGGTTTCCCGTGTGGGGATCGCTCCAGAGGGCGATCCCTTCGATAGGGTAGGGGCACCTACACACTGGAAAGGCTTCCAGGGATCCCGGTTGCTGCAGAGCGGACATGGGAATGCGCAAGATTTGCCCCTCTTGCTCCCGACTGAGCCAAATCCACGCTTGATCCCCTTCTGACTCTACCCACAAACCGTAAGCGCCTTGGAAAGAATGGACATGATGGGGATTGAGCAGCAGGGTGTTGTGCTCTTGAATTTCCACCAAATAGCCCCTCACCCGATCCAAGCCGAGTAGGCAATCTCCCCAGGTGGCCAAACCTTCCAAAGCGACCAGCCCCAACGGTTGCAAAGGGGCCACAGTTCCCTGTTGCTGCCCAGATTGAGGCCACCAAGCGGGCTGGGATCCTTCTGCCGTAGAACCCGGATTTTTCAGAGCACCCAGATCATTTGCCGGATGAATGGCAACCATGAAGGCTTCCCTGCTTGTGGAGAAGTTGGCGCGCTAGCGCGATCCGCACCAGATCAGTACGACTGTCCAACATTTTATGATGCGCCTCTTTTCAACCCCACACCCAAGGCTTCTCGACCGATGTATCCCTGCTAGTCTTGCCAGGACTGGAGAATGTTACGATGATGGCGGCTTTTTGGCCAGCAAGATAGAGCAGCGGTGGGGAGTGGTAGGGGATGGAGTTGGCCTTGGCAATTGGCGGCCTGGTGGCAGGGATCCTAGCCGGGGTTCTGGGCATTGGCGGTGGAACGATCCTGGTGCCCTTACAGGTCAGCTTGGGGATCCCACCGGTTCAAGCTGCAGCCACCAGCAACCTTTCCATCGTTATGACCTCGATTGCAGGCAGCATCCAAAACTGGCGGATGGGCATGCTGGATCTGAAACGGGTGATCCTGCTGGGGATCCCAGCGTTGCTTACGGCTCAAGTAGGAGCAATTATCGCCAGTCGCCTTCCCAGCTACCTGCTGTTGACAGCCTTCGGGGTGTTGCTGCTGGCCAACACTTACCTGGTGCAACTCAACAAAAAGGTGGTTATCCAGGCCCAAGAATTGGGGGCTGACGTCAGCGATGCCGAGCACCTCAGCGGGACGGAGTCCTCAGGGCAGATGTCTCCCTGGTTAGCCCGCGCCCTGACCGGCGGCACTGCCGGTTTGTTGGCCGGGCTGTTTGGCATCGGCGGTGGGGTGATCCTGGTGCCAATGCAGATCCTGCTGCTGAAAGAGACAATCAAAGTGGCGATTCAGACCAGTCTGGGGGCCATTGTGATCACAGCAGTTGCTGCCACTGCCAGCCATGCGGGCCTCAGCGATTGGATCTGGAATGGCCTGGGGTTCGGGGACGGCACCATCCACCAGAATGTGCTCTGGATCCCAGGTTTAATCTTGGGCACAGGGGGGTTAATCGGTGTACAGATTAGCACACGCACCCTGCCCAAATTGCCCGATGAAACCGTCAGTCTGTTGTTTCGGGGCTTCCTGGCCATTCTTTCTCTTTACATTTTTTGGCAAGCCTGGCAAGGTTATCGAGCTCTGTGAAGTGATCCTGGTCTGCCTGAGCGCTCAAGACAGCAGTCCTTGGTCATTTCGATTCTACGTTGGACGCGCTTTCCCCTCAGAGGGCAGGGCTTTTGCTACTTGGGATAGATCCCCTTGTTTGCAGAGGTCATGCACAGGGTAGCTGCCGAAGAGCTTCAAGGTTTCAGCAATTGATTCCAGCGCCGCAACCACCTCGGCATCCAAATAGGGTTGGCCGATAGGGTTCTCCAAATCGACAAAAAAGACATACGTCCCTGCCGATTTTTTGGTGGGGCGCGACTCAATGCGAGACATATTCAGGCCTCGCTCCGCAAACACTTGCAGAGGTTTCAGCAGCGCTCCCGGCACGTTGTGGGGGAGGCTGAAGGCCAAGGAAGTATGGGATCCCCCCGGAGAAGCAGGATCGGCAGAGGTTTCACCCTGTTGACCGGAACGCGAGAGCGGCGCACGGCCAATAACCCAAAAGCGAGTGCAATTGTCGGGGTGATCGTTGATCGGGCAGGCCAAGACCGGCAGTTGGTAGAGGGTGGCAGCTCGTTCTGAGGCGATGACGGCGGCGCTGGGCTGCTCCTGCAGGCGATCCAATTCTTCGGTGGTCGAGCGGGTTGGGATCAAAGTGGCCTGGGGCAGATGGGATCTCAGCCAAGCCTGACATTGGGCCAAAGCTTGCGGGTGGGAGTAGACCTGCTCAATTTGCTCCAACCGCGAGGCACGTCCGATGAGGGCATGGCGAATGGGCAGGATCAGCGCCTGCCGGATCCCTAGCCCCTCCAGTTGCCACAGGGCATCCAAGGTCATCGAGACCCCCCCCTCCACCGAGTTTTCCACCGGCACCACCGCCCATTGTTGCTGGCCGGCAGCTACCGCCTCTAGACAGGCGCTGATCGTTGGATAAGGCACTAAGGGGTGGGATCCCTGGCTGTGCAGGTGAGGCTGCTCAGGGCAGGCCAGCAAAGCTGCTAACTCTGTGTAGGTTCCAGCAGGGCCGAGGAAGGCCACTGGCGAAGGGGAAACGTTCGCGCTAGCGGAGCGCAGCTCCATCAGAGCCATTTCTTCAATTGTCGCTAGGGGCCAGCTCTAACTCTATCGTCTCGGCGTCGCGCAGCAGCAAAGGACATTCAGGTTCTGGGCAACGGGGATTGGCCGCCACCTTGTCCATGGCCTTCACCACCTCCAATCGGATCAGCCTCTGCAACTCCTGATCCGCTTGAATGGCTTCTAAAGTTCGGAGAGAGCCGTGAAAACTGGTGGCGTATCGAGGCTGGAGGTTGTTCAAAGCCAGGGCGGCAGCATCGTTACAGAATTTCTCGCAGAAGCAGTAGCGCTGTTGACTCTCCATCAGCAGGATTTCATTGACCATCTCCAGAACAGCCCGTTCCATTTGATTTTCCAGGCTCTTCAGAGGCTTATGTTGCTCCGCCATCGCTACCTCCCAATGGGAACCGAATCCGCCGCCAAGTCACTGTTTTCAGTGATCAGGAGTGCCCTCGATTACCTTCGATGCTGCTCTATTCTCTGTTGACAAGTCAAGCCAAATCCCCTGCTGCTGACGCGAACAGCCTCTGGCCCGCTCCTATCCGGGCTTGATGTATTTGGGTGTGCTGAGGCAATCGGATCTGTCCTGTCAGCCATCATCAAACCCCAGAGAATTAACCAACACTCTTGGCAGACGGGCAGAAAGTCCACACAGCAACTCATAGGAAATAGTACCCAACTGATCGGCCCAATCCTGCACGGATAAACCCACATTCACCAGATTCGGGCCCAGCAGCTCCACCACATCCCCCACCTGGATATCCGGCCTCTCGGTTACATCCCACATACATTGATCCATCGTGATTGTGCCCACCTGTTGGATCAAGCCGCCGCGCACCCATCCTCGCAGCCAGCCGGAAAGCCGCCGTGGGATCCCATCCGCATAGCCGATGGCCAGAGTGGCAATGCGACTGGGGCGAGAGGTGATGTAGCGATGTCCATAGCTCACTCCGGTCTGGGCAGGCACAGTTTGGATGTGGGTCAGCCGCGCCTTGAGTCGCAGAATCGGCTGCAGACCCGGCAGTTGCAAGTGGGGGGCAGGGGACAGGCCATAGAGGGCCAGTCCCAGGCGCACACGGGAGTAGTGGAGATGGGTTAAAGCACCGGCTGAGTTATCCAGATGCAGCGCCGGTAAGGGATCCCCGGCTTGGCGGATCTGTTCCACCACCTGGGCAAAGCGGGCGTGCTGCTGTTCCATGACCGGAGAATGGGGCTCGTCCGCCGTCGCCAGATGGGAAAACAAGCTACAGCCCTCCAGCTCCGGGATCCGACAAATCTGCCCCCACACGGCTGCTGCTTCCTTCCAGGGGATCCCCAAACGGGTCATACCCGTATCCACGTTGACATGCACCGGGATGGGTCGCCCGGCCCAACGGGCTACCTGACACATCAGCGGGATTTGGTCTGTGCAGGTGAGGCTGACCTCCAACCGGGCTGCCATGGCCTGCTGTAGTTCTGCCCAGGTATTCAAAGCTCCCAACACCAGAACCGGAGCCTGCAGCCCCGTTTGCCGCAACTCGATCCCTTCGGCCAGGGTGGCCACACACAGCCCCTTGGCACCAGCCGCAACAGCCACGGGAGCCACCAACTGCGCCCCATGCCCGTAGGCATTGGCCTTCACCACCGCCCAGATCTCCGTATCCGGCGACAGGCGAGCCTGCAATAGCCGCAGATTTTCCCGCAACTGGGCCGCGTCAATTTCCACCCAAGCCCGACTGGTCAACAGCTCCAGGTCAATCGCGCAATCCAGCTCCGCCAAGGAATTGGCCTTCTGGGATCCCTCTCTCCAAGTATTTCCCTGCACTCCCAGAGCAGCTGCTCTCAAAGTGCCCTGCGCCGCCGGCGCGACCGGTTCTCGATTCACCGTTCACCCCCCACACCCAAAACCCGTCCTGATTAGATTTAGGTTTAGCGCAAAGTCCACTCCGGCGCCATCCACAGCAACGGCACGTCTGGGATCCCAACAGCCTCGTTGCTCTCCAACAGCCGGCCCAGCCAAGCGGCTTGCCTTTGCGAGGACAGTCCTTGGCTTAACAGGCGTCGCAGTACTCGTTGGAAGCCCTCTCCCTCACCCGCCGGCGACAAAGAGGGATCCCCGGTCATGCGCCGCAGATCCTCCACCGCCTCCGTGTACCCCCCCAAAGCATCCACCAAGCCCACCTCCACAGCTTGCGCCCCGGTGAAGATGCGTCCATCGGCCAATTGTCGCACCCGGTCTTCATCCAAGCTCTGCCGTCGCGCGATCATCTCTGCTTCCAGCACCTCATCTGCCTTTTCTGGCAAGTGCTGGCGTCCTTGGGCCACATCGCGAATGAACTGCTCGAGGGTATCCTCCACCAAGTTTTGCAGAAGGCGCTGCTCTTGAGGAGTGGCACTGCGGAAAGGAGAGAGAAGGTCTTTGTACTCGCCGGTTTTGAAGGTCTGCGGCTCTATGCCGTAGTTCTCCAGCAACTTACCAAAGCTGAGGCCGCTGATGATAACCCCTATGCTGCCGGTTAGGGTGCCAGGGTTGGCATAGATTTTGTCGGCAGCGCTGGCCACGTAGTACCCCCCACTGGCAGCAATGTTTTCTAGGATAGCGATCACCGGCTTGCCTGCTCCGTGTAGAGCGGTTACGGCGCGGTAGAGTTCCTGGCTGGATCCCACAGCTCCGCCGGGACTGTTGATGCGCAGCAATACAGCCTTGACAGAGGGATCCCGTGCTGCCTCCCGCAACTGTTCCACAGGAGAAGTGGGCAGGCCTACCAAAGTCGAACCCCCTGGGCCGCCTATCGTTCCTTCCAGGGTGACCACCTCGATGCGCTCCGCCCCCCGTGCAGCCTCTAGGCCAACCCCGCCTCGGGTAGGCTCTGGGGCAGGGCGCGTGCCCCCGACAATGGCCGCAATAAGGCAGACGACCAGCAAAGAAGCCGCCAAAATGCGGTTAAGCTGAGTTTCTTGTGTCACAGGCCCCTCAATTGCCACTGACTCCGTTCTACCACCCCGCGGGCTTCTCGCAACGTCTGACACCAAAAGGCTGAGAACCAAGCAAACTCCTCATCTCGGTTGAGCCATCCAAGCTATTGACAAGGATCCTCCACTTATTTACGATCAGGTTCCAGCGTTTTTTACCGCTGAGGCATCTTCTGCAGGTTGCTAGTGTAAGCTGGAGTAGAGGGTAGGATCCTTGAGCGCGATTCTGGCTCGAAGCCAAGTGATTGGGGCTTTAGCTCAGTTGGTAGAGCACTTCAATGGCATTGAAGGGGTCAGCGGTTCAAGTCCGCTAAGCTCCATTGATTGTGAGTTGGTTATAATCCAACAGCATCCAAAGCCTGGAGAGTTTCCGGCAGGCCAGGGTTCTGGGACTCTTCAACCCTGGAACCTGCGAAGCTCACCAAGACGGTTAGCCCCGGCGAATTGACAGGCCAAAGGTTCGCCAGCAAGAACCAGGAGCAAAAAAACAGCAGTGGAACAAGGGATCCCCAGCCTTTCCCACAATTCACACCGATGGTGATATCGCTCCGTTCCAATCCAATGTCTTCGACCCAGCAATCTGTGGCCTCGTGGGAAACAGGCAAGGCATAGCGGCAAACCCGGTCATGGTTGCCCCTCTCCCTGGCGGCGGATCAAGAAGCGGATTTCCTGAAGGAGAACCTCAAAGCGTTGATCCGATTCAGCCTGCCGCTGCCTCAATTCTCTCAGCTCCTGCCGCAATTCTCGCACTTCCTGCCTTAACTCCAGGACGACTTCGGCGAGACGCCCTGAAAGGGTCTGCAAGGCAAGCTGAGCATCGGTAACCTGGGCAACTGTATTGGCCACCCTGGTCACAGCTTCGGCCAACTGGACAAACCGCGTCTCAATTTCCTCATTGGTCATGGCCGGGTGTGTCTTGGTTGGCTAATGATGAGCTCATTCTACCCTGCACGGTATGGAGTGTCACTGATACATTCACGCTGAAGTCTCCTGAACATGGTTCAGGAAAGAAGCGATCGCATCCTGCCTATCTCTGTTCGCGTCAGCGGGACGGAGTCCAAACAGGAAGGCGGTATCCCGCAAAGCCCTGAGGAATACCCCCCGAGCGCTTTCCCCCTTCACTTCCCGGCAACCGTTGCGGTGGACTCAAGGATCAGGGGGAAACTTAGTCTACTATATCCCTCTCAATGACTTTTGCCAAACCGCCTAAAGCTCAGTAAATTCAGCAAAGTTCAGGGTTTTGGGGGTTAGAGGCATGCTCTCTGAGAATGGGCCGCAATTTTGAGGAAAAACCGGCTGGCCAACGGGGGTTATCAACCCAGGGATCCCCCATTCGCGCAAGTCAGCTGGCCAGCGCTATGAGGGTGGTGTAAATCCCTTGGAGGGACGCAGTGGCCTGGCTCCAGAGGATGTGGGTTAACGACCACCTATCCAGACCCATGGCCCCGCACAACAGCAGCAGATACAGGTTGGCAAACGTGAAGAGCGAGGCCGCCCGATCTCGGTCGCAGGGATCCTGCAGCAACTGCACCGCCTTCCAAACCAAGAGGGATCCCAGCAGCGCCGCGACGCTCAGATAAAAGGATCCCAGCATCCCTAAGGGGTAAACCAGCAACAGGCTGACCGGAACCATCAGCAGCGCGTAGAGCAAAATCTGTGCGGCAGTGAGTCTTTCGCCCGCGACCACCGGCAGCATCGGCACCCCGGCACGGGCATAGTCTTCCCGCTTCAGAATGGCCAAAGCCCAGAAGTGGGGTGGAGTCCACAAAAAGATGATGGCGAACATCACCCACGCGGCCCAGCTGAGCTCGCCTGTGGTTGCTGCCCAGCCCACCAAAGGTGGGATCGCTCCTGCCGCTCCACCGATGACAATATTTTGCGTGCTGGAACGCTTCAGCCAGTGGGTATAGACCCCCACATACACCAGGATCCCCGACATGGCCAAACCGGCAGCCAGCAGGTTGGTGAAAATAGCCAACAACCCAAAGGCAGCCAAAGCCAGGATCCCCGAAAAAATCAGAGCATCCCGCGCCCGGATTCGACCGGAAGGCAGGGGACGATGGCGGGTTCGCTCCATCATCCGATCGATATCGGTGTCATACACCATGTTGATGACGTTGGCTGCCGCCGCCGCCATTCCTCCCCCCAAAAGGGTGATGAAAAACCTGAACGGGTCGGTGTTGCCTGCCATCCACATGGCCCCAGCCGTCGTCATCAGCAAGAGGGCGATGATCTTGGGCTTCACCAACTGGCTGTAGCTGCGCAAAACCTGGACAAGCGCCTGGCGCTCGCACCCCAGAGCACATGGGCTCTGCTCAGAGGGGATCCCCCCCATCGGGTTCTGGTAGGAAGCCTGACGGTCGACTAAAACGCTATCTTGCATGAAATTCACTCACCGGTCATTTCTGCGGTCATGGCCATCCACTGGCCTTCTTCCCCCTGGGTTCGCATTCGCCAGGCCAGCACCGTAAAACCCAGCAGACAGGCCAGCAAAGCTGCCCCCATCATCTGATGGGCCACCGTTAGGGGTTCTACCTGCAGCCGGTAATGATAGGTCAAAACACCGATCCCCACCTGGGCCAACAGCAGGCCAACAGACCCATGGCCCAAGAACTTGAGAAGGCGGGGGATCCGCTTGCGCCGCAGCCCGGTGGCCACCGCTACCGCCAACACCCCAAGGGTGGCCGGAGCAACCCCCAGCAAGTGGCTATTCATCACCCAGCACAGCTCGCCGGCAGCAAAGCATTGATGCAAAGCCCATTGGGAGGCCACCAAGGCGCCCAGAAGGCTCTGGACATACACCAGCAGCACCGCCCCCAAGCCCAGCCAAGGCAAGTAGCCGACGGAAAATGGCCCTTCACCCAGTCGCAGCGGCAGGATGGAGTCCTTAGAACCGGCTCTTGTCCAGATCAGTAATCCCAGGGTGAGCAAAGTGGCAAAAAACAGCAGGCCCGTGCCCAAGTGGGCCGTCACAATATCAAAGCGCAGCAGCTCCGTGACCGTCAGCCCACCCAGGATCCCTTGCATCAAGACCAGAACAAAAGCCCAGCTCAAACCCCAGGGCAGCCAAGTGGGCAATGCCTGACGCTTCAGCCAAGCAAACCCCATCAGAACCAGCGTAGCCAAGCCTACCCCAGAAGCCACCATGCGGTGAAACCATTCCAAAAAGACCTGTAGGTTCATCTGCTGGCTGGGCACAATTGCCCCGTAGCAAAGGGGCCAATCTGGACAGGACAGCCCAGCATTCATGACGCGGGTGGCACTGCCTAACCCCATCAGCAGCCAAGTGGCCAATGCTAACCCCAGTAGGGCTTGTCCCATACGCAGGGAAAGCTTGTCTGAGAGCACAGGATTCCGCTGGGAAGAAGGTTGGGATTGATGAAAGATCGAAGAATCCATTGCAGTTGAAGGCATAGCAAAGACTGGGCTGACGGCTCGAGCATCTGCACTGACTCGAGCATCTGCACTGAAAAAGAGGCTGGGCTAAAAAAGCCTAGCCGGCTTGGTATCGGGCCATCTGGAAACAAAGACGCAGGTTACTCGCTGACTATTCCTCGAAGCCAATCCTAAATGCGGTTTTGTGGCTGGCGAAGGCTTTTTAAGAATTTCTTTCTCGGCGCACAGGTGTTCCGAATCCTAGGCACCTCTGGGAAGTCAAGCCAGCAGACCAATCCTTTTCCCCCTGGGAGAGGGGTCGCGGCAGCGGCGCGAAGCGTTTGGGCGGCAACGGGAGTGTCTCAATCTCGTTTGGAATGACTACAATGCCTGAGCGCCAGAGGAAACCGATCAGCCAACTCCTCAACGACCAAAGAGGTTAGCTGCCAAAGTCCTTCCCACTGGCTCTGGTCGTGAAGATGAGGTAGCCGGGGGGTCATCAGCCCCAATAGGCTCAGGGGATAAGGGATCCTTATCATCGCCGCTGCAAGGGGCTATGGTGTTCAACCCAAGAAGATTGAAAAAAGGCTATCCCTGGGCAGAAGCTGGCCCGGAAATCGGTCTGCCAGGCCTGTAGCCACTAGCGAATGTACTGAGCCAAAGCCCGCGAAGAATATCCCACCCGCAACTTGCGCAGGGCATCCCGCTCGATCTGACGAATCCGTTCCCGCGTTAGGTTGAAGTGATCCCCCACCTCCCGCAGGGTTCTCGCCTGTTGCCCGTCTAACCCATAGCGCAACTCCAGCACTTGCCTCTCAATCGGCTTCAGGGTTTGCATGGCAGAACGCACATCCTGCTGCATCGATTGCACGAGGATCCCTTGAAAGGGCTGCTCTTGCCGCTCATCTTGCAGCAAATCTCCAAGGCGGCTTTCTCCTTCTTGGCCGACCGGCACATCCAGCGACAGGGGCAAAGCAGCAGCCTGTTGGATCATGCGCAGTTTCTTGACTTTAATGCCCAAGGCTTCTGCCAGCTCCGCTTCGGTGGGCCGCCTCCCCTGCAGCTTCATCAGCTCGCGGTTGGTGCGCTTGAGCAGGCGTACTTTGTCGACCATGTGTACCGGCAGGCGAATCGTCCGCGCTTGGTTGGCAATGCAGCGGGTAATGCCTTGGCGAATCCACCAATGGGCGTAGGTGCTGAAGCGAAACCCCCGTTCGGCATTGAATTTTTCGGTGGCCCGAATTAACCCGATATTGCCCTCTTGGATCAGATCCAAAAAGGGCACCCCCCGATTGAGGTATTTCTTGGCAACGCTGACCACCAGGCGCAGGTTGGCGTTGATCAGCTTGCGCTGAGCCTGCTCCCCTTGTCGGATGCGGGAGCGTAGGGTGGATACGGAAATCTGCAGGGCCTCGGCCAAAGCCTCGTCACTGGGATCCTCCCCCCGCTGTTGCCGCCATTCCTGCCGGGCTTGATCGATGAGGAGCTTTTGCTGAATTTTGCGCGACAGCTCGATTTCCTCAGCGTGATCGATGCGGGGCACGCGACCGATGGTATTCAGGTAGTGATCGACAGCGTCTTCATTCAACCGGGATCCGCCGGCCCCTGGCTCTGAGTCAACTTCTGCGAGGTCGTCTTGAGGGGCAGACTCGGGGTCGAACCAGAGATCGTCGAACTCCTGAGGCGAAGAGACAGAGTGTTCAGGATGAGGACGAGAAAAAACCACAGCCAGGTGAGGAGAGAACTTCATCTCCCAGTCTAAAAAGGTTTCTGCTGCTGCTGCGAGCGAAAATCGATCATGCCCCTCTTTTTTGTCCGGAGATTTTTCCGCTTGGATGCGGGAACAGCAGGGGTCCCGTCCGCCAAGTCTTTGCAGGCAAGGGGTCGCTCGCCAAAAAGCGGTAAGCGATTTTCGATCTAGACCTTGAGGTAAGCTTGTTTGTGAGCCGGTTAGCTCAACGGCTGCCGGGTGGGATCCCAGGAAAAGGGAACCTTGCCAGCTCAGGCTACCATGTGGGGAACCCTCGACTTGCTCAGTCTGGAAAAGAATATAAAGAATATTTATATTTAAAGCTTTCTGCTCCTATGGAGGCTAACAACCGGTACCATCCATCGGCCAACTTGATTGGGGAGCGGGTGCGCTGGGTACGGGAGAAGCTGCAACTCACCCAAGATCAACTGGCGGGCCGCTTGGCCAAGTACGGTGTGCAGTTGGACTACGTCAAAATTGGCCAGGTGGAAAAGGGAAAACGGCGCGTCATTGACAAAGAACTGGTGGCCTTTGCCAAGGCGTTGGGGGTATCGGTCACTTGGCTGCTGAGCGGAGATGAATCCCACCTGTAGCGGCTGGTGGGAAGATATATCCGATACAAGTATCTCGAACGAAAAGACGTGAAGATACGTAAGTATCCTGCGCTTTTCGGCGTGATCTTGGTCAATTTCCGTGTAAGTACGGTAGGCTTAATTTACGAATAGATTGGCTTGAGGCCAAACCTCATCTTTCCCTCAACCATCCGAGGGGGTAGGAGAGGCGGAGAGATACAGCGCCTCGTCAGCAGTACGGGTTTTTCCAACAAGGATCGGGATCACGGCTTCTTCACCTAAACTTGATATTGTTGACTTGGCGTTAAGCTGCCGCCGTCTATCTGGCCGTCTATCTGTTTGTGTAAGGTTTGCCGATGCTCTCTTTCTTCTTCAATTCCAACAAGGCCAACAACCGACAAACCGGAGGCCACCGTCTGCCTGCTGCCAGCAAAACCACAGGCACGCAACGGATCCCCAACTACAACCGCCTTTCTGCCCCCCATGAGGTGCTCAAGCAGGAAAGGCAGATCAAGCGGGAGCAAGAGTTTACAGAAATGGAGCAAAACATCAATCGCATTCGCTACTTCTACCAAAAAGCAGATATGCCCCTGGAGATGCGACAAATTCTGACCTACCGTAAGCTGATGGAGCTGGACTACTTTACCCCGCAGGCGGCAAAAGAGCTGCTCAAGCAATGGCAGCAGCAGGAAAAGCAGGAGCAAGAACGCCGTCGGGCTTGAGAAAAGGACTACCTCCAGCAGAGTTTGGGCAGCCGAACCCTGGCAAGTGGGCTTGTTGAGCCAAGAGTTCCCGGTCTCCAGGTGGGGGAGCGTCTACGGGTAAAGGCCGCGATCCTGTAGGGCTTGGGCCACTCGGCCTACCCCTAGGGTGTAGGCAGCCAGTCGCAGCGACACTTGCCGCCGTTCTGCCTCCTGCACCACCCGTTCAAAGGCACGTACCATCAGACCTTCCATTTCTTGATAAACTCGCTCTTCATCCCAGAAGACGTAAGAGAGTCCCTGCACCCACTCCAGATAGCTCACCACCACTCCACCGGCATTGGTTAGGATATCCGGCAATACCTGGATCCCTCGCGATTCCAAAATCCGGTCGGCGGCGAGAGTGGTTGGCCCGTTGGCAGCTTCTGCCACGATCCGGGCTTGAATTTGGTGGGCATTGGCTTCGGTAATTTGGTTCTCTAGAGCAGCAGGGATCAACACGTCCGCTTTTTGCACCAGTAGGTCGGCGTTGCTGATGGGCTCAGCCTGTGGAAAGCCCGCCATGCGGCCTCCCCGTTCCTTCATGTAAGCTTTGAGGGCGGGGATATCCAGTCCATTAGGATTGTAAAGGCCCCCAGAACTGCCGGAAACCGCCACAATCTTAGCTCCCGCCTCATGCAGCAAGCTGGCCGCTGCCCCGCCCACATTGCCAAAACCTTGGATTAACACCGTTGCCCCTGCCAGGGATCCACCATGTCGGGCCAAGGCTTCCCGTACCGTGATCATCACCCCCCGTCCGGTGGCCAGTTCTCGCCCTCGGGATCCCCCAATCGAGAGAGGTTTGCCCGTCACTACTCCCGGCACCGCATGCCCAACATTCATGGAATAGGTATCCATCACCCAGGCCATCTCGCGGGCGGAAGTTCCCATGTCTGGAGCGGGAATGTCCTCTGCAGGGCCGATATCCTTGATCAGCTCGCTGGTATAACGGCGGGTAATGCGCTCCAGCTCCGAGACCGAATAACGCCTCGGATCGATAGGGATCCCCCCTTTGGCCCCACCGTAGGGAATGCCCATAAGGGCGCATTTCCAGGTCATGAGCATCGCCAAGGCCGAGACCTCTTCAAGGGTGACCGCTGGGTGGTAGCGGATCCCCCCTTTGTAGGGGCCGAGAACGTTGCAATGCTGCACCCGATGGCCGGCCAGCACTTGGATTTGTCCGTTATCCAGCCGCACGGGGATCGCCACCGTCACCACTTTACGGGGGGTGCTGAGGATTGCCACCCAGCCGGGATCCAGCTTCAGCTCGCGAGCTGCCCAATCTAGGTAGCTGCAGGCCTGGGCAAGGGGACAGATATGGGCGGGAGAGGGAGGAGCAGAAGAGGCGAGCATGGGACTTGCAGCCATGGCGAAGAGAAGCAAGGGCTGTTTCCACACTATACCGCCGGGAACCGGAGAGGAACGTTCCGTAGCAAGCGTTACAAATAGTTGAGGATCTGCAGCAGAACAAAACAGAGGCCGGCACTGGCCAGGGGCACGGTCAGGTTATCCAACCCCCACCAAGAGAACACCTCCAGCCCCATGGTTATCCCCCCCACCAAGAGGCTGATGGCCAGCAAAGGGGGGGAGAAGCCAAAGTACCCCAGCAGCAGAGCCGCGATCACCAAGCTGCTCACCGCCCACATGGTCAGGGATCCCTCCCAGCTTTTTTGAAGGGATCCCAGTTGGTAGGGGTGTTTGCCACAAGTTTTGCCCACCAAGCCCGCCAGGGCGTCGGCCCACGTCATCACCAATATGCCGATCACCGCGAAAACCTGTCGCTGTGGCCGCCAAAACCAAAACAGCAACAGACCAATGCTGATGGCGTAGAAACAGGTGCCAAAGCTGCGGCGACCGACCCCATTTAAGCTGGGCAAGATGGCCACTCGGTAGGAGAGCAGCGCCAAGCCGGCAAACACCAGAGAGAATCCCACCCCCAGCCAGCGGGGCACTTGCAAGGCCCAAGCCAACAAAATGATATTGCCCACGCCGATGTGGATGACCTTACGCACCCATTCCCCGTCCACCTGGCGGGAGCGCAACCATTCCGCAAAAGCGAATACGGAGGCCAGCCAGAGAGCATAGCAAGCAAGCTGCTGAGGCAGGCCCATGAAACGGCCTCAGAGGGTTTTCAAGTAGCTGAGCAAATCCGCCATCTCCTGGGGATCCGGCTGGAACTGGGGCATGGGAGGCGTTTTGCCACCGGTCACTTGCTGAATGATAAACCGATCCGAGCGGCGGCTGCTCACCCCCCGCAGACTGGGCCCCACTCGCCCATCCGCTTCTTCTCCGTGGCAGGCTGCACAGTTGAGGGCAAACAAGGATGCACCATGGCTAACCTGCCCCTGTAAGCTGAGGACGGCTTCCGTATAGGGATCCAGACGAGCCTCAGCACTTAGCCAAGCCCAGGTCAATATCGCCAGCCCTAGGCTGAGGAGGGCAAGACCCAGCCGAGTTTTTTGAGACCAGACACTTGTAAAGAACTGCTGCAAGGATTTGAGGAAGGGTTGTAAACGTCGTTGGGATGGAGGTTGAAGTCGCTTTTGCTCAAACTCAACCCAACTGCCAGTTGACGACTGGCTGCTGCAGGATTGAGGAGTGTCTGAGAGGGAGGGAGGCACAGACAACGCTGAGAGAAACCGTTTCAATCTTTTACATTTCAACCAACACGATAACTCAGGAGCCTTTCCCTGCCAATAATCTGTAAAGGTATTTACTTTTTCTTAATGGTTGGCTGGGCCACGTGAGACTTTGATCCCTCTGAGGGGGGACGGTTGGGAAAGAGCCGCTCCATCACCTCCGCTTGGGCCCAGGGATCCCGGTTGAGGCTGTGGATGGCATTGGCCCATGGAAAGTGCGCCTGCAGGCGGCGGTAGAGAGATAAATTACCATAAATGACGACCGCTGCCACCCGCTCCCGATGCTGTTGCAGCCAATCCAGCACATAGTTGGGCAAGGGATTCCCAAGGAAACCTTGGAAAATCAACCCTGGGGCGTTGTTTAGGGCAGCTTCCAACCAAGGCAGGGGGGTAAGAGCATCGCTGAGCACAGGAAGCATGCCCAGGGCAGCTGGAACATGGAGGGCGGGAGATTGCAACTGCACATCGGCAGCACCCAAGGGGGGATCCTGCCAGATCCAGTTCAACCATCCGGGCTCTGCGGGCGGGCCGAGGGGCCGACCTCCTTCCACGCCACCACGGGCCATAGCCGCTTGACAGGGAGCAATATCCTTCTCGGCCAAGAGGGATCCCATCTGGGCAGCTCTGTGCAGAGCAGAGGGCAGGCTGGAGCGCCTGTTGAACAACTTTCCCAACGCCGAGTCCTTGGGGATGGGATCCCCCAGCAGCAAAGGCTTCAGTTGCTCGGCGGGAGAGCCACGGTTGAGGGCCGGATCCGTGGGATCCCTGGCCCCCATCCATCCGCCAAGGGCGCTGAAGTCGGTTTCCGCCAAGGCCGGCCACACCTGTTGGAGGAGAGCTGAGGCGGCAGGTAGGATTCGCTGTTTGGCCCGCAGCACCCGCGTCACCGACTGGGCAAGCTGGTCTGTGCTGAGGGATCCCTGTTGCACCGCTTCCAAAACGGCTGCCAAGGATGCCGTTGGATCGGGGGGGGTCAGAATCAGATCGGCACCGGCCTGGAAAGCCCGCACGGCCAATGAGTTGGGCCCGTTAGCATTGGCCAGCTCTGCCAAGCAGCCTTGATCGAGGCTGTCCACAACAATAAGCCCGCCAAACCCCCATTCCTGGCGCAGCAGTTGGGTCAGCCGCCCCGGCAGCAGGGTGACAGGCCAGCGCTCATCCCACTCCGGCAGCACCACGTGGGAAACCAAGATCGCCCCCACCTGCTCCACCAAACCTCGAAAAGGCAGCCAAGGTCCCTCTTGGAGCTGGGCTAGGGTCAGGGTTAATCGGGGGCACCAGGGGGTGTCTGTTGTCTTTGGGGATGGCTTCAGTCCGGCCTGAACCGGATCCCTCCAGCCTTTGCCCGGAAAAGAGCTGGCTGTGGTTAGGATCCCGCCTGTGCTGCCCGGGGTGGCTTGCTCACATCCGCGCACAAAAGCTCGCGCCAGTTGCAAAGCAGACAGGGGATCCTCCGCCAGCGCCCCTTCCCCCAGCGGCTCTGCCACCGGGCTGAGCAACCAATTGATGCCGATGGCCGCCGCCTCCCGCGCCGTGATCCGCCCCCACTGCTCGGCCCAGCGCTCGGCTTCCGCCCCCAGGCGGCTCAACCCTAGAGGATGGGGGAAAGGGGTCGCCCCCTGCAGGGCCAGCCCCCGCCCGACCTCGGCTGCCACCAAAAGGGGCAGAGCCGCCCAAGACTGGGCCTCCTCGATCAGCAGCAGGGCCTCGGCCACGTGGCCATCCGTGAGCCAGATGCCCCCGATCCCCACCTCCTGGATAAGCCGTTTGAGGATCTCTCGGGGAGGAGACTGGGATCCCAGACGGGCCGAGACCGGCACCACCAACAGTTGCGCCACCTGCCGGGCTAGGGACAAGGGTCGGTCAAGTTCCTCGAGCGGAGATCCGGAAACACTCATAGGCACAGCCGAAAGTTCGTCAGCAAGGGGAACTGCTCCCTTTGCAGAAACGCAGATCATGATAGCCACTCCTGCCGGTTGCGGCTCGCAGCGGGCTGTTGAGGGCTAACGAGAAAGCCGACAACGGTCACAGGTGCCACAGGGCAGGCCGGGCTGCTCCCCAGGGTAGCCAAAATAGGGCAAGATCGCCTGCCACCGACAGCCGCGGGCGTGGATGAGGGCTTCCATCCCTTGCCAGGGATCCTCTCGTCTTAAAGGCTGCCAACGGCGGTGCAACACCTGAAAGTGAAAGGGATCCGGCCAGTGCAGGCAGCCCATCTCCTGCAATAGACCCAGGGCCACCCGTACCTCTCCAGGCGGCAGGTCGGCGTAGGATCCCTGCTGAGGCAAGGTTTGCAGCAGGTGGCGTGCTCGGGCCTGAAGGCGCTCCTGCTGGGAATAGAAATAGGCTTGGCGCCGGCGATCGCTGGGATCCAGCAGGCCCGTCGGCTCCGAGACCAGCATCAGGGCCCGACAAGGGCCACCATCCCGACCGCCTCGTCCCACCTCTTGCAAATAATCCATCAAGGTGGGCGGGGGATGAAAATGCAGTACCCAACGCACGTCCGGCTTGTTGATCCCCATGCTGAAGGCGTTGGTGCAGACCAGAAAGCGCAGTTCCCCCTGCAGCCAGGCCCGTTCCAGCCGACGGCGGGATCCCGCTTCCAGTCCCCCATGGTAGGTGGCGGTTTTTAGGTTCTGTCGGCCCAGCCACTCGGCCAGCTCTTCCCCATCCCGCCGGGTGCGCACATACACCAGACCCGAGCCGGGATTTTCCCCCAGGAATCGCAGCAGACGGCGACGACGATGCGCCGGGCTCCAGGCTATCGCCACATTGAGGGAGATATTGGGCCGCAGGGGATCGGCGCGAATGTGCTCCGGATCCCGCAGCTCTAGGATTTGGCTGAGGCGGCTGCAGGTTTGGGGGTCAGCCGTGGCGGTAAAAGCGGCAATGGGAAAGGAGGACTTCACCGGGGCCAGAGCCGGGCGCAGCAATCCCAGACGGCGGTAGTCGGGCCGGAAGGATCCCCCCCAATGCACCAACGTATGGGCCTCATCCACGATCAGGCCGTTGATGTGCACCTGAGGCTGTTGCAGCCGTTGCCAAACGGGGGGGCTGAATAGGGTCTCCGGCCCCAGATAGAGCAGGCGCAGTCGGTTTTCCTCAAGGGCCTTCAACACCCGCTTGCGCAGGGCCGGATCCAGTTCGCTATGGAGACAGGCCGCCGGCAGCTTGCGTTTCCAGAGATCCTGAACTTGGTCTTCCATCAGGGCGATCAGGGGCGAGACCACCAGCGTCACCCCTGTTTGCAGCAGGGCTACTAGCTGAAAGCACAGGGATTTGCCAAACCCCGTCGGCAACACCACCAGCGCGTCGCGCTTGTCCAGCAGAGTGCGGATCACCTGATCCTGGGGTGGGCGCAGCGTCTCGTAACCCCAGTGTTGCTTGAGGGCCTGTTGGATTTGCTGCCAATCTTGCAAACGGCAACCCCCTTTTCAACAATTTCCTTCAGCAATCTACAGCGATTTCGGGAGAAGCTGTCTTATAGGCTATTTCAAATCCCGCTGAACCTGCTAGCTCCCCTCTCCCAAGGGGTGAGGGCGCAGAGGATCGGCCCCACCGGCTTGCCTGTAGGGGATCCCTGTCACACCTATCCCCGTGTCCAGGGGGCTGGGATCAGGATCCCCGGCAGAGAAGGGATTCTCACCTGCTGCATGGGTGAAGCTGCATGGGTGAAGGTGTCGATGGCGGCGGGCTTGTGCGATCCTAGAGCTGGGACTTCCCGCCTGCTTCGATACTTTTCCCATGACTGCCAAAGTGCTCCGCACCGCTGACGCGAACGACTCCTCGCGCCTGCTCCAGCCCAGAACGGCCTCTGTTCACCGTCGCACTGGAGAAACGGATGTCCAAATTCATCTGAACCTGGATGGCAGCGGGCGCCATGAGATCGATACTGGGATCCCCTTTTTGGATCACATGCTGGCCCAGCTCAGCACTCACGGGTTGATCGATTTGCAGATCAAGGCCATAGGGGATCTGCACATCGACGATCACCACACCAACGAAGATGTGGGCATCACGCTGGGACAGGCTCTGGCGCAGGCTTTGCAGGATCGGCGGGGCATTCATCGCTTCGGCCATTTTTGGGCGCCTTTGGATGAAGCCCTGGTGCAGGTGGTGCTGGATTTTTCGGGTCGCCCTCACCTCAGCTATGGCCTGGAGCTGCCCACAGAGCGCATTGGCCGCTACGAAACCCAGTTGGTGCGGGAGTTTTATCAGGCGGTGGTCAACCACGCCCAGCTTACCTTGCACATTCGCCAAGCTGCCGGTCTCAACGCCCACCACATTGTCGAGGCCAGTTTTAAGGCGTTTGCCCGTGCCCTGCGCATGGCTGTAGAACGGGATCCCCGCCGACAAGAAGGGATCCCCAGTTCGAAGGGAGTACTCTAGGCATGAACTGGCCACGGAGACTGTTGGCCTTGGCTCTGGGATTGGGGACAGTTTTCTTCGGTCTGGGCCAGATGGGGGGTGCAATTCTCAGTGTGGGCCTGTTGGCTCCCGCCTCAGCAGTCCAGATGGGGCAAAGTCTAGCCGGTAGGGATCCCCATTTGGGTTTATTCTGGACTTAGCCATCTTTCCAGAGTTGCACCTCAGCTTATGCGGGATCCAGAGTCGAAAACGGTTTCACCCCATCGGGATTCTGGCGGTGGCCAACCCTGGAGGCTCTTGTTCCAAGCAGTCGGTAAATCAATCTATGTTAGGGGGGGATGAAAACCATGGACATTGATCTCCGTCCGCTGATCGTTCTGTCGCCCATTGTTTTGGTGGTTGCCTGGGCTGCCTACAACATCATCAAGGCTGCCATCAAGGGAGAAGCCAAGCTCTTCGGAGAGAGGGGCAACAACCCCTTCGGCAGAGGCGGGAGCTGAACGTGCGGATCCGGTCACAGCTGGCAGGCTCAGTATGCTAGGCGAAGCAACCCAGGCAGCGGTAACCCCTTCCGAGGGAGCCCGCTCAACATCCGCCGATGTGATTGTCATCGGGGCGGGAGTGGCCGGTTTGGTGTGTGCAAGGCAACTGCTGCGGGCGGGGCTGCGGGTTCTGGTGCTGGAAAAATCGGCGGGCTTGGGCGGGCGCATGGCCACCCGTCGAGTTGAGCACGCTGGGCAAACGGTGCCAGTGGATCATGGGGCTCAATACCTGACTGCCGATTCGGATGGCTTTCATCGCTGGGTGAAGGAGCTGCTGGGCCTGGGGCTGCTGGCGGAATGGACGCGCTCGCTGCATGTGCTGGATCGAGAAGGGCTGCGCCCAGAGGATCCCAACGATGAAAAACCGCGCTATGTCTGCCCCCAGGGCATGACAATGCTGGCCAAACACTTGGCTGCCCCGCTGTCGGTACACACCCAAACTCGTGTGGTCAGCCTCAAACCTTTGGCAACAAGCTGGCAATTGAGGGCGGAGAACGGCCAATGCTACGAGGCTGCTGCCCTGGTGGCGACAATTCCGGCCCCCCAGTTGCTGCCCCTGCTCCGGGAAGGGATCCCTTCGGCTGAAAACCTGTTGCCTCTGCTGGAATCCGCCCAGTATCAACCCTGCCTTGCGGTTTTGGCGGGCTACTCTGAGCATACGCCGCCCTGGAAGGGGATCAAGTGCTTGGAGGATCCGATGTTGGCCTGGCTGGGACTGGACAGCAGCAAGCGCCTGCAGCCGCTCCCGCCTGTGGTGGTCTTGCATGGGGGGGCGGAGTGGTCATCTCTGTACTTGGAGGCCGGCCCCTCTGAGCTGGAAAAGGCCGGTCGAGAATTGCTGGCCCACGCAGCCCAACGGCTGGATCCCTGGTTGGCTTCGCCACAATGGATGCAGGTGCACCGTTGGCGCTACGCTTTGCCTTTGGAAACCACGGGATTGGCCAGCTTAAGCACCCGTGTGCCGGTTTCCGCTGCTGAGGGATTGCCTTTGGTTTGTGCCGGCGATTGGTGCGCCGGAGGGCGCGTAGAGGGGGCTTGGCTCTCAGGGCAAGACGCTGCCAAAACCCTGCTTGGAATGCTTTCTGGGAAATGAGGGTATGCACAGGCCGACCCGGTCGGCAGGGCAAGTGCCTGACCTGGCGCAGGACGGAGATGACGGCAAGACCACTGGGAGGGTAGGCTGAGGGCTGCTGAGAATTTCCACCCTCTGGGCCGGGGAGTGTGTCAAGCTAAAGGGTGGATCCCCCGGCAGATGCTCTCCTCTCCACTCATGTCCAGGATCTGTACAATCTACCGCCGTGCGCAATTTGCCGCCAGCCATCGGTACTGGTTGCCCGAACTCTCAGAAGCCGAGAACTTAGCCCGCTTTGGCCCAAATGCCCGTTTTCCCGGCCATGGCCACAACTATGTGCTGGAGGTGGGCATGAGTGGTGAGGTGGATGACTATGGGATGGTGCTCAACCTCTCGGAGGTGAAGCAGGTGATCCGGCAGCGGGTGATTCAAGATCTCAACTTTGCTTATCTAAATCAAGCTTGGCCGGAGTTTGCCCAAACCTTGCCCACTACCGAGTTTATCGCTTACGTGATTTGGCAACGCCTGGCCGATGCCTTGCCCCTAACCAGCGTCCGTCTGTACGAAGATCCTGAGCTTTGGGCCGAATACCGAGGAGAAGCCATGCAAGCCTACTTGACTGTTGCCACCCATTTCAGCGCCGCCCACCGCTTGGCTCTGGATCACCTGAGTTTTGAAGAAAACAGCGCCATCTACGGCCTCTGTGCCCGTCCCCACGGCCACGGCCACAACTACGGCCTGGAGATCACCGTCAAGGGATCCATCGACCCGCGCACGGGGATGATCGTGGACTTGGCGGCCCTGCAGCGGCTGATCGAGGAGCAGGTGGTGAAGCCGCTGGATCACACCTTTTTGAACAAAGACATTCCCTACTTTGCCCAGGTGGTGCCTACTGCCGAAAACATCGCCCTCTACATCCAGCGGCTGCTGACTCTGCCCCTGCGGGAGCTGGGGGTGCAGTTGCATCGGGTTCGCCTGCAGGAGAGTCCCAACAACAGCAGCGAGGTCTACGGGGAGTTTCCGCTGGAAGAGCTGCTCAACTCCTCAGAAGGACAAGATGTGGCTTCTTCCGCTTCTGGCAGCCGTATTGCCATGCAGGGCTGATGCGGCCATCATGTTGGATCTGGTTAAGCTGAGCGGGCAAATTCCTGCGTTCACCCGGCACCTGCAACAGGAGTCGAAAGCCAGCCAAGAACGCCTCCGCCAAGCCTGGCAAGTTTTCGAGCGCTGGCAGCAGGAGCCGCAGGTTTGGCAGTCCCGCTGGGTGGAGTGGGGATCCCATCTGTCGTTTGTTTGCGCCAGCCCCGCCGAGCCGCCGGAAGCCTGGGGATCCCTGCCCAAGGTCGAGCCTCTGCAGGGGCGACACACGGTGGTGGCCACGGATGGATCCCAGATTTTGCCCAGTCACCACGAGATTGCCTACTGCTCGCTGATCAATGTTGGGCGCGTGGTTCTCCACTACGGCACCCAGGAGTGGCCGCTCCTGGACAGCCAGCCCCTGCTGCTGTATGGAGATGAATCCTTTGCCCGGCACTCAGACTCCTCTTCCCCGGAGCGGAGGGCAGAAGGGTTGCCGAGCGCCCCCCTTAACCGGCGAGACTCTCGCCCACGGCGCACCCCAGGTGAACGCAACCCCGGCAGCGGAACGGAGCCTTCGTTGGGGCCGGAAGAGGTGCTGGCCTTACGACGCTCCCGAGCAGAACTGGAGGAGCTGGCGCAGTTGGCCCTGTCGGTGCCCCGTCGCCGCACCACGCTGGCGCTCTTGGATGGATCCCTAATCCCTTGGGGACTGGAGCCTCTGCCCCAGTCGGCCCGGCGCCCCTGGTTGGATCCCATTCTGGCGACCTTGGAGCAGTTGCGGGCGGCCCGCATTCCTCTCGTGGGTTACATCAGCGCCTCCCGCAGCAGCGAAACCCTCAACTACCTGCGCTTGGGGCTGTGCCCGTACCTGGGCTGTGACTGCTACCGCTACTGTCCCGGCGAGAAGTCTCCTCCCTGCCATCCCTTCGCCCCCCTGGCAGACCGCGTCTTTTGGGGATCCCTGCTGCAGCCGGGAGAGCGCAGCCCCCTTTGGCGCAGCGGCGCCAGCGTGTTGGACGCCTTCGGGGAACACCACGTCCACTGTTGTTACCTCAATGTTGGCGAGGGATCCCTGGGCCAAGCCGAAATTGCTCGCCTGGAGTTTCCCGCTTGGGTGGTCCAGGATGCGGAGTTGCTGCAGCGGGCTCTGGCAGGGGTGCTGAGCCAAGTGCACAAGGGCTTTGGCTACCCCATCGCCTTGGCGGAAGCCCATCATTTGGCGGTGGTGAGAAGCGGGGATCGGCAGCGGTTTTTTGCCTTGATCGAGCAGGAGCTGCTCCGGGCCGGCCTGCGCCACGTGGCCGTCTCCCGCAAGGAAGCCCAGAAGCGGAGTGGCATTGCCTGAACCGACGCCGGGGATCCCTGGCACCCAAGAGAAGGCTATAGCCTATTGAGGGGATCCCCATTCAACGGCTAGGGTTGCCAAGGTGTCCCAATCCTGTCTCTGTTGCCGACATGACCGACATGATGATCCGAGCCCCTCTGCGCAGCCTCATCTCCCCCCTCACCCACGACCCCCTTTGGTACAAAGATGCAATCATCTACGAGCTGCCGGTACGGGCCTTTTTCGACAGCGACGGCGATGGCGTGGGCGACTTCCAGGGCCTGACCGAAAAGCTGGACTACTTGCAAGAACTGGGGATTACAGCCGTCTGGCTGCTGCCGTTTTTCCCCTCGCCTTTAAAAGATGACGGCTACGACGTTTCTGACTTTACCAGTGTTCACCCTGACTTGGGCACCCTAGAAGACTTCAAGATCTTTCTGGAGGCTGCCCATAAGCGGGGGATCCGCGTCATCATTGAGCTCATCCTCAACCACACTTCAGATCAGCACCCCTGGTTTCAGCGGGCCAGACGAGCTGCCTCCGGCACCCCCGAGCGGGACTTTTACGTTTGGAGCGATACCCCCGAAAAGTACAAAGAGGCCCGCATTATCTTTCAAGACTTTGAAGCGTCCAACTGGACCTGGGATTCGGTGGCCAAGGCCTACTACTGGCACCGCTTTTACTCCCACCAGCCAGATCTCAACTACGACAACCCCGCCGTACAAAAAGCCATGTTCGAGGTGGTGGACTTTTGGCTGAGCTTGGGGGTAGATGGCATGCGGCTGGACGCGGTGCCTTATCTCTACGAGCGGGAGGGCACCACCTGCGAGAGCCTACCGGAGACCCATGCCTTTCTCAAGGCTCTGCGCCGACACATTGACCAAAGGTATCCTGGCCGCATGCTGCTGGCGGAGGCCAACCAGTGGCCAGAAGATGCTGTGGCCTACTTCGGCGATGGGGACGAGTGCCACATGGAGTTCCACTTTCCCCTCATGCCACGGCTGTTTATGGCCATCCAGATGGAGGATCGCTTCCCCATCATTGACATCCTGCAACAAACCCCTCCCATTCCTGAAACCTGCCAGTGGGCCCTCTTCCTGCGCAACCACGACGAGCTCACCCTGGAGATGGTCACTGACGAGGAGCGGGACTACATGTACCAGGTGTACGCCAAGGATCCCAACGCGCGGGTGAACCTGGGCATCCGTCGGCGCTTGGCCCCCCTGCTGGGCAACAGCCGCCGCCGCATCGAGCTGATGAACAGCCTGCTGTTTTCTCTGCCCGGCACGCCGGTCATCTACTACGGGGACGAGATCGGCATGGGGGACAACATCTACCTGGGGGATCGCAATAGCGTGCGCACCCCCATGCAGTGGAGCGCCGACCGCAACGCCGGCTTTTCGCGGGCCAACCCTCAGAAGCTCTACCTGCCCATCGTCATCGACGCCGAGTACCACTACGAAGCTGTCAATGTGGAGGCGCAGCGAAACAACCCCCATTCCCTGTGGTGGACCATGAAGCGGCTCATCGCCGTGCGCAAGCGATTCCAAGCTTTTGGCCGCGGCTCCTTTGAGCTGCTCCACCCAGAAAACCGCAAGGTGCTTGCCTTTGTGCGAGCCTACCGCGGCGAGCGCATCTTGGTGGTGGCCAATCTCTCCCGCTACGCCCAGTGGGTGGGGCTGGATCTATCGCCGTGGGAAGGATTGATCCCGGTGGAGATCTTTGGCCACACCGAGTTTCCCCCTATTGGGCGACTGCCCTATTTCCTAACGCTAGGCCCCCATTCCTTTTACTGGTTTTCCCTTGAGCCCAAAACGGAGACCATCCACCTCAGCCCCAGCAAAGCGGAGGAGCAGGAACGCCTGGTCCCTCTGGTTGTTCAAAGTGGTAGTCCTCTGGTTGTTCAAAGTGGTAGTTGGGACAGTCTCTTGCAAGGGGAAAGCCAAAAGCAGCTGGAGGCAGTCTTGGCGGACTACCTCTACCGCTGTCGTTGGTTTGGCTCCCAAAACCGCCAGCTCCAGGCGATCCATATCCTGCAGGCTATCCCCTGCCGCCGAGAAGAGGAGTCCTTGCTGGGCAGCCAGATCTTGCTTCTCCAGGCCGAGTTTATCGAGGGCGATACGCAGCTCTACTCTCTCCCTGTGGGCTATGCCACCCAAGAAGCAGCCGTACACCTGCGCCTAGAGATGCCCCAGGCGGTCATCCTCCCTGTGCAAGTGGCCGGAGGGCCGGCGGGAGTAATTTTCAACGCTCTGGCTGACAAAAGCTTCTTGCTGCGGCTGCTGCAGCTAATTGCCCAGCAGGGCCGCCTGCGTCACCGTCAGGGAGAGCTCTGGGCCACTAGCTTTGCTGCCCTTGAGCATGACCTGGAACCCCGCCTCCTCAAGGCGGAGCAGAGCTACACCTCCGTTGTCTATGGCAACCACTACCTCCTCAAGCTCTACCACCGGGTGGCCGAGGGGGTAAACCCAGAGCTGGAGATAGGCCGCTACCTGCTGGAGCACCATCCCCAGGTGCGCGTGCCGCGGCTGCTGGGATCCCTGGAGTATCGCCGTCGTCGCGGGGCCCGTGGGTTTGATCCCGCCGATCAGCCCATTACCCTGGCCATTTTGCAGGAGTACATCCCCAACGAGGGAGATGCCTGGCACTACACCCTGGACAGCCTGGGGCAATTTTTTGAGGCGGTGCTGGTTCACTACCAAGAGGTGGATCCCGTGCCCGTGCCGCAGGGATCCTTCTTGGAGCTTTCCCAACAGCCCTTGCCGGAGCTGGCCTACGCCACCATCGGCAGCTACCTAGAATCGGTGCGGATCTTGGCCAAGCGCACCGCCGAGCTGCACATCGCCCTGGCTGCCGCTCGCGTCAGCGGGACGGAGTCCTTTACGGAGAACAAAGACTTTGCCCCAGAGCCTTTCTCCAGCCTGTACCAGCGCTCCGTTTACCAGTCCATGCGCAACTTGGTGGGGCAGGTGTTTCCGCTGCTGTTCGCGTCAGCGGGACGGAGTCCTTATAAGCAGCTCCCCAAGCTGCCGGAAGCAGAGGCCAACTTGGCTCGGGCTGTTTGCGACCAAGAAGGGGAAATCATGAGCCGCTTCCGCCTGATCCTGGAGCGGAAGATCACCGCCCTGCGTACCCGCTGCCACGGGGATTATCACCTGGGCCAGGTGCTGTTTACCGGCAAAGACTTTGTCATCATCGACTTTGAAGGGGAGCCGGCCCGCTCTTTGGGCGAACGGCGTCTCAAGCGTTGCCCCTTACGGGATGTGGCGGGGATGCTGCGATCCTTCCACTATGCTGTCCACACAGCTTTGCGCCAGCAACTGGAGAGCGGCTTGGTCTGCGCCGACCACTGCCCCGACATGATGCGGTGGGCCCAGTTTTGGCACCGCTGGGTCTGCGCGGGCTTTTTGGCCGAATATCTGCAGGTGGCTTCCCAAGCGGCTTTTTTGCCCCGCAGCCTGCAAGAGATAGAGGTGTTGTTGGACGCCTATCTGCTGGAAAAAGCCATTTACGAGCTGGGCTATGAGTTGAACCACCGCCCCGAGTGGGTGGAGATTCCCCTGCGCGGGATCCTGCAGTTGCTGGGCATTTCCACCAAGGTTTAGGGGATCCTGTCGGCAGGCCATTTGGGGTGAGCGACTGGGGGACAAGCATGTGTGGACGGTTTAGCCTGGGAGTGGCGCCAGAAGTGCTGAGGCAGCATTTCGGCTTGCCGGTGGCAGCAGAAGAAAGGGCAGTTGTCTCCCGGTACAACATCGCCCCTTCTCAGCCGGTGCTGGCGGTGGTGGCGGGATCCCTTCAGCGCAAGGCAACCCATTTTCGCTGGGGCCTGATCCCCGCTTGGAGCCAAGCCGCCAAGGCCGGGTTGATCAATGCTCGTTCTGAAACGGTGGCCGAGAAGCCTTCTTTCCGCGAAGCTTTCCGCCGTCGTCGCTGCTTGATCCCGGCCGATGGTTTCTACGAGTGGGCCGACTCAGGTACGGCCAAGAAGGGCAGACAACCCTACTGGTTTCACCTGCTGGATCGACCGGTATTTGCCTTTGCCGGCATTTGGGAACGCTGGCGCAGTCCAGAGGGGGTGGAGGTGGAAACCTGTGCCATCCTCAACACTGCCGCCAACCGTCTGATGCAGCTTTTTCACGAGCGGATGCCCGTGATTTTGACGGAAAACGACTACGACCTCTGGCTGGATCCCCAGGTGCAGGATCCCAAGCTGCTTTTGCCCTTGCTCCGCCCCTACCCAGCAGAAGCCATGGCGGCTTATCCGGTCAGCACCTATGTGAACAACCCCCGCCACGAGGATCCCGCTTGCCGTGCTCCTATCGGAGAAGCAGTGCAGGGATCCAGCCTCAGCGAGCCCGCTGGTAGCGCATCCCCGGCAGTTGTACCAGCCAGCCTTCCAATTCCATAAGCAGCAGGGTACTGGAAAGGGTGGCAATATCCATCTGGCTAGCCTGGGCCAGGGCATCGAGGCTGAGGATGCCCTCCCCTAGCAGCTGCCAGAGCAGTTGCTGTTGGGGATCGCTGGGGCCAGTGGACGAGGGCTGCTTTAGCACAGGGGATCCCTGGAGGAGGCCCAAGTCTTTCAACAGCTCCTCGATCCCCAGGATCATGCCGGCGCCGTCGCGGATGAGCTGCAGGCAGCCGCGGGCTGCTGCCGTGTCGATGTTCCCCGGCAGGGCATACACTTCCCGACCGTAGTGGTTGGCCAGGTGAGCAGTAATTAGCGCTCCCGAGGTTTCCGGAGCCTCCATCACCAAAGTGGCGCGGCAGAGGCCGGCAATGATGCGGTTGCGCTGGGGAAAATGCTCCTTGGCCGGTGGCGTGCCGGGGGGATATTCGCTGAGGATGGCCCCTTGGGCCAGGATGCGCCGGTAGAGAGCTTGATGGTGAGCTGGGTAAACTTTGTCCACCCCCGTTCCCACCACGGCCACCGTCTTGCCGCCGGCATCCAGACAGGCCTGGTGGGCAATGCCGTCGATCCCCGTTGCCAGCCCCGAGACCACCACACAGCCAGCTTCCGCCAGGGCAGCGCTGACTTTCTGGGTCCACTGTCGACCGTAGGCCGTAGGGGCGCGGGTGCCGACGATGGCAATAGCCGGCTGTTGCCAATTGGGACATTCTCCTAGGGCATAGAGAATGGGCGGGGGATCTGGCACCTCCCACAGCAGCGGCGGATAGTCCGGATCTGCAGGCGTGAGAAAGGGGATCCCCGCTTTGAGGGTCTCCTCCAGGATCTGCTCGGGATCAAGGCCAGGACGGGCAGAGACAATAGCCTGGGCCAGGGTGGGGCCAATGCCTTCCACCTGCCGCAGGGCCGGGGCATCCGCTTGCCAAGCCCGCTCCAGGGATCCAAAAAACTCCGCCAGCCGCTTGAGCCGGTGGGGGCCAATCCCTTTGATGCGGGCCCAAGCTAGCCAGTAGGGCCGCTCCCGTTCTTCATGGCCTGGCCCACGGGAAGGCTCCCTCTTGCCAACAGGATCTGAAGGGGAAAGGGGAAAAGACAATTTAGCTCTGCGCAGTAGTGGCTGTATCTTAAATGATTGGCAAAAGGAACGCTTGGCAAAAAAGCAGGAGATGGGTAGATGTCAGGGTTGGATCCCGCCGGTAACCTTCAAGGATCAAGGCAGCTGCGGTTTGGGCGGATGCGCCAAGCTTGGGTGTGGGGGGCCTATCCCCTGCTGTGGCTGTTGACCTGGGTGGGATCCCGCTCGGCCCAGCCCCAGTTTTTGGGGATCCCGGCCTGGTATTGGCTGGCGGGATTGGCTGTCCTGCTGTTGGTACCTCTTAACTTCTACATTGTGCGCGTTTGCTGGCCTGGAGATGACTGACAGCATTTTAAGTTTGGGTGTGGTGGGGGTGTACTTGCTGCTGCTGGCAGCCATCGGCTTCTGGAGCTATCGCCACAGCGGTCGGGATCCGGTTAGCTACTTTTTGGCGGGGCGGGGTCTGGGATCCCTGGCTCTAACTTTGACGACGCTGGCCACCTTGCTCAGCGCCTTTACCTTCATTGGGGTGCCGGCAGATGCCTATACCCACGGCCTAGGGATCTTCCTGGGGGTGGGAGTGACCACCGCCCTCATTTCGGGGCTGTTTTTGTGGGTGGGCTACCGGGTATGGCTAGCAGCCCAACACTTTGGCTTCATCACCCCTTCGGAGTTCTTCGGCCATCGTTTTCAAAGCCCCCTGTTGGCGTTGTTGTATTGCCTGAGCGCTTTGGTGTTTACAGCCCCCTACATCAGCATCCAGATCATTGGCGGAGCCCGCACCCTGGCGGCGGTGTTGGGGGAGGGGATCCCCTACTGGCCCTTGGCGGTGGTGGTGGCGCTGGTGATCTTGGGGTATGTGCTCTTTGGCGGATCCCAGGCGGTGGTCTGGACGGACGTGGTGCAGGGGATCATCCTGATTTTGGGGATGGGGGTGGCCTTTGTTGCCCTAGCCTTGGGGGTGGGCCAGGAGGCTGCCGGGCAGTTGGATCCCTGGCTGAGCTTGCCCGGCCCCAATGGGCGCTGGAGCTGGCAAGGGTTACTCGGCAATCAACTGCTGTTTTTCATGGCCACTCCCCTTTTCCCACAATTTTTCCAGCGCTTTTACATGGCCAGGAGTGCTCATCCCTTCAAGACCCTGATGGTAGTCTGGCCGCTGCTGATTCTGCTGGTCTTTTTCCCGGCAGCTCTTCTTGGGGTTTGGGGCCGCCTGGCTTTTCCCGGCCTGGAGAAAGCGGACCAGATCATGCCCCTGATGTTGCAAACTCTGCCCGGCGGTGTGGCAGCGGTGGTGATTACAGCAGCTCTGGCCGCCCTCATGTCCACGGCAGACTCACAGCTCCTTACGGCCAGCTCGTTGGTAACGCGGGATCTGGTGGTTACCTTCTTCAGGCGCCAGCTTTCCCCCCACCAAGAAGAGTTGCTAGGCCGCTGGGTGGTGCTGGGGATCGGCCTAGCTTCCTTTGTGATTGCTCTTAACCCGCCGGGGCTGATTGTGGAGATTGCCACCTGGAGCTTTCAGGGCAACGCCATGCTGTTCCCTGTCTTAATTGCCGGCCTGTACTGGAAGCGGGCTACCCGCGCTGGGGCTGTAGCCGGGGCCCTCGTCTCCAGTGGCCTGACTTTAGGTTGGCTGTCGGGTCTGTTGCCGCGGGCTTGGACAGGGGGCTGGTTACCCGTAATCCCGGCAGTGGTGATCGGCAGTGGGGTGTTAATTGGCGTAAGCTTGCTTACCCAGCCGCCCAAGGAGCAGGTGACCGCCTACTACGAGGAAGGGCCTTGGGGAGAGTAGGTTATTCTTTATCGATCAGCTCAATCAACGCTTTTCCAGGTCTGCCGGTAGCCAGCCAGCTTGAGCCAGGCCGTTGAGAAATGCGAAAGTCCCTCCCAGAAAAAGCAAGCCCATCAGGCCCGCCAAGGGGTTGCCACCAATCCCCGTTAGCCACGCTGGCGCCCTGCCGGTGTAGTCTATCCAGGCCAAGTTGTTGACCCAGGCCATGCCCCATACCCAACCCGCGTGCAGCCCTAGGCTAAGGCCCAGCTTGTTTTGGTTCCAGACCCTCGCCTGCACCAGCAGCAGCCCCATCAGCCACAGTCCGGGAAATTGCGGCCAGGTGGCGAGAATCTCAGGCAAAGGCTTCAGGAAATGGGCCATAGCAAACAGGAAGCTGGATCCCCACACCGCAGTGCTGCAACCGTAGTCCAGCAGCATCTCCTGCAGCAGCCAGCCGCGAAAAAACAGCTCCTCCGCCAGCGCCACCCCCAAGCCCAAAAGCAACCCCAGCAACCCATAGACCAGCAGGGATCCCCCTCCTACCGCCCTCCAACTCAGCCAACCCAGGGATCCCTCCAGGCCCAAAAGCAAGAAAAGCCCCCCGACCCCGATCCCCAGGCCCCACAGGATCCCGCCTCGGCAAGGCCAACTGCCATCCAGTCCATAGGCGGCAAACCCGGATCCCCACACCCATAGCCAGGCTAGCAGCAGGGCATACAGGAGCAGCCACAGGTACTCCCGTCGTTCAGGAAGAAGCCAACTCCCCAGCCCGAGCAACGGCAGCCAGGCTAGGAGGGGGATCCCCAAAAACAGCAACAGCCGCAGCGGCAAGGGCAAAGCCTTGAGTTTTGCAATCAGCAGGCCCACCCCAACCGCTCCTGCTTAGCGTTCCGGCTCAATGGAGCTGGTGAGGCCGTGCTGACGCAACTGTTCGCAGTAAAACTCCGCGTGCTCCCGCGGCACCACGATCACCACAGCAACGCCGTTGTTGTGGGCTTCCAGCATGATCTCGGTGGCTTGCGGCGGCATCATCGCCGGGATCACCTTCACCAGCACCTGAACCACGTACTCCATGGTGTTGACATCGTCGTTGTGCAGCAACACCCGGTACATGGGCATGTGCTTCGGGGTTACAGAAGGCTTGACCAGGGTCTCCGTAGCCACGACGATCCCTCCTTCGGCAGGGTCAACAAGAAGTCTAAGGAACGCAAAACCGCAAAAATGGGGCAAAAGCAGGAAAAACTGTAATGAAATTTTAGCCTTCTCAGCAAGCTCTGTGAAAAGGCCGTGGGGAACCTGGGCGCAGGGGTCAGAGCCGTTAAACCAACCCTAACCCAGCCTTCACCTGCCCACAACCTCAGCTTGGGGGCAAAAGTGCTTGACTAAAAAGGCGATTGGCCTTTGTTGCGGATCCCTTTACATTTGCCTGTGTCCCTGAGGTGGGCCCTATGAGTTCCCTGCGTTCCCGTCGCTTTTTCCTGCAGTTGCTGATGTTTGGAGGTGGGGCAGCCGCCCTGGCTGCCTGTGGGGGCACCTCCAGTTCCTCCATTCCCCCCCTGGGAGAGCCTGGATTTCCCCAAGGGGTATTTGCCGGGGATCCCACCTCGGAAGGGGCGGTGCTTTCCACGCGGGTGATCCCGGCCAGCGCGACAGATACGGTTGCGGTGACGTTGCAGGTGGCTGAGAATTCCGAGTTCAACCCCATTTCGCAACAAGTTTCGCTTACTGCTCGCCGTGTGGCGGGCCGCAACTACCGCACTGAGCCAGGCGACTACATTGCTCGTGCCGTCGTCACCGGCTTGAGGCCAGCGCAGCGCTACTTCTACCGGTTTGTCAGCGAGGGGTTTACCAGCCCTGTAGGCCAGTTTCGCACCCTGCCAGCTCCTGGGGATGGACGACCCATTCGCTTCTTACACATCAGTTGTGCCAACGAGCCTCCCTTTCCTAATTGTGAACGGCTTTTTGGCACCGGTGAACCCGACCAATCCGCAAGTGAGCGGGATCCCAGGGGTAACCACAGGCAACCTGCGCTTTTTGGAGCTGGCGGTGCCCAACTACAACGTTATTGAAGTGTCCGGCAGCCGCTGCACCATTCAAATCAAAGGCCCCGCCGGCAATGTCTTGACGGATCCCTTGGGGCGACGCGGGGAACTGAGCTTGCCACAATAAAACCACAATAAAGAAGTCGGCTCAACCGATGAGCCAGCTGCGCCGGATTGTCAATCAGAATTAAGGGATCCCTGCTTCGGTTGGGATCCCTTTTTTGTATCCCTTTTTCGCGATTTTTAACGTGGGATCCTTAACGTGATCTGGATCATTCGGGAAAGACGGATCCGGGTGCTAGAGTGTGGGCGTTGAGGTGGATCCCTGTAGAAAATCTATCTCCGTTTTTCAGTAGGAGGGCAGTCTTATGGCTTCGGTGCGGGGCTGGTTGGTGGCAAGCTTAATAGGAGCGGCCACAGTTATCGGGGGCGCTGCCGCCTGGGCTCAGAGCCGTAGTTTGTGGCTTCTTAATGGACAATCGACCGTAGTTACAGGCTATTTCTACCGAGGTGAAAACATCTGGGCGCAGTGCGACCAGGATTGCTTCGATGTGGATCTGGTGCTTTACGATGCCAGCGGTCAGGTGGTGGCTGCAGACGAACTGTTGGACGATTTCCCCATCGTGCAGGCGCCCTACGAGGGCAACTTTTCTGTCAAGGTGATCATGGCTAGCTGTCTCCACCCCAGTGGTTGTGCTGTGATCGTAGACTCGGACTACAGCTTCTAGAAGGGTGCTGGCTGTCCTCACTTCGCTGCTACTGCTTAGGAACTCAGTCCGTAGCCTAGGCTGCTTTGTGAGCAGCTTCCTGGACTTTGGCGTGGGTAAACTTGCTCAGGCCGTGGATGGTCTTTTCCCAGTAGAAGGGCTTGGTAAAGAGCTGCCACAGAGCCATGTAAGCTGCCATAGAGTGCAGTTGCCAGTAGATGGGGTTGAGCAGGGCATAGAAGGCCAGATCGTAGTAACCGCGGCGGAAGACCGCGACCAGGTTCAGGTAAATCCCAATGGCGTTGCCCACCAGGAGGTTAAACAAGCCCAGATAAACCAGCCAACTGGGGAAAATGTTTTGCAGCCAATGGGCGCGGGTGATCAGCCAGTAAATAAACAGCAGCCACATGATGGGGCTGGTGAGAAAGGTAAAGAAGCTGCCGCCAATAAAAAACTGGTAAGACAGCCAGTTCTTCAGGCCCAGCTTGCGCAACGAGCGCAGGGGGTTGCGGTTGTGCACCAGCCAAGTTTGCATGTAGCCCTTGATCCAGCGGGAGCGCTGCCGGATCCAGTTTTTAACGGCGCAGTTGGCCTCTTCGTAGGTGGTGGAGTTGATCACGCCCACAGTATAGCCGTGCTGGCTGGCGCGGATGCCCAAGTCGGCGTCTTCAGTGACGTTGAACGGATCCCATCCCTGCAGCTCCCGCAGGCGGTCAGTGCGAAAGTGGTTGCTGGTGCCACCCAGGGGGATGGGCATTCTGAGAGTTTCCAAACCCGGCAGCAGATAGTCGAACCAATAGGAATACTCCAGGGTGAACATGCGGGTGAGGAAGTTCTCGCTGCGGTTGAAGTAGTTGAGGGCAGCCTGGACGCAGACCAAGCTGGGATCCCCTTTTCGGAAGGCAATGACTGCTTTTTTGAGTTGGTCTGGATCCGGAATGTCTTCAGCGTCGTAGATGGTCAAGTATTCGCCGCGGGCAAAGGCCAGTCCATAGTTACAGGCTTTGGGCTTGGTCTTGGGTTTGCTGTCGGGCACCAACAGCAGGCGCACGTAGCGGGGGGGCTTGGCAGCTCGAGCTGCCTCAATGGTGTCTCGGTCGTTTTCCTCCAACAGAATAAGCACATCCAACCGCTCGTGGGGGTAATCCAGCTTAGAGAGAGACTTGATCAAAATCGGCATTACTTCCGGCTCTTTGTAGACCGGCACCAGGATGGTGTAGATGGGCAAGTCGCGATCATCCAAAGCGGCTACTTCCTCATCGGTAATCTGGTGGAAGCGATCGGCGGATCCCACTAGGCTGAGCAGCAGTTTGAACAGGATCGAAGCGACGTAAAAAAGATTGATCAGCAGCACCAAAATGGTCAGAGTCGTCCAGGGAGCAGTGGCCAACCCCAATAGAAATAGCAGCAGCAGGCCGTAGCCCACTGCAATCTGAGAAGGAGTAAACACCCGCGAGGCCGATTCCTCCGGCAGGCGGGCCATCAGCTTGTACACCGCCTCTTGGCTGAAGCGGGATCCCTGGTCTTGGCTGAGCAGTTGCGTGATATCCTGCTCGGTGCCCAGCACCTTTTCAATCCGCAAGCCTGGCCGCCAGCTGTAGAGCAGCTCATCCACCGCCCAGTCCAGGGGGTCATTGACCATCACTGTAAGGGTGTGCTCATCCGTCCAGCTCAAGGGGTAGAAGAGGTGGCGCATCATCACCTCGGGATCAAACTGCCGGCTCAGGCTCTCGTCGCGGTGGAGCAGCCCTGTCCCCATTAGTTCTGAGACAGCGGGGTAGCCCAGCAAATGGGCTAGGATGCTGAGATACTCGGGGGTGGAGAGGTAGCTCAGCCGGGTCAGCACCTGCCCCAGGCTGGAGCCGGTGCGGCGGCGGATCTCCAAAGCCTGCTGCCACTGCTCTAAGGTAAGACGGCTGCCCAGCAGCTCGGCGGCCAGCTTGCGCTCAAGGATGACCGTCAGGATCTGCTTTTCAGTGGCTGGGATCTCCCAGAGTTTTTCTGCTTCCGGGCACAGGTGTTTCACAGACTGCCAAATGGCGGGGAAGCCCGGCTCTTCTGTGGCCACCACAACAGTTTGCGGGTCGAGCCAGCCACAGGGCAAAAAGCGCACCGGCACCAAATCAATAGGCTCAATCAGCCAAGGCAGCTCTGGATCTAGGGAGTGCTTGAGCAGCCAGTCTCTCAGCCTAGGCCGGTCCAGAATCTGGCGACACAAGTTGACAAACTTGCCCGGGTGCATGACTCGCAAGCTCCAAAGAGCCCTAGGCAAGGAGCAACTAGCTGCTTCGCGATACTCCTCAGCCTCAGCCAATTGCTGCCGGGTAAGGTAGCCCGTGCGCAAAAGCGAGGATTTGAGGGACTGGAGCATGGCTGGAAACCCTATTCGCGCAAGTGGGACGGAGTCCTTGCTTGGCTCAAGTCTGGTTTAACCGGAAGTCCTCTGCCAACCCCCCTAGGAAAGGGTGGGCGACTCAGGGCGGCGGGCCAAGCGTTGGTAGGTATTCCAGGCTCCTACTGCCAGCAAAAGGGCCAGCAGCAGCACTAACCAATAGCGGTATTGCCACAACAAAAGCTGCCAACTGAAGCGACCAGGGTAGCGCACTCGATAGCCTGCCGGCGTGAGATCCCAGCTCTGTACTTGGGTGAGATCGGGGGCAGCGGCATAGGCGGTGAGCACGTTTCCCTGTAGCTGGTTGGCCAGGCGGGTGCGCGGATCGGCAAGGCCGCGGCTGAGGCGCTCTGCCAAAGCCGGGTCAGATCCCCACCAGGAAAGCCAAAGGTTCGGCTTACCTTTCAGGAGAAAGTACTGCAAAAGGCCGAGGTTTTCTTGAGGCTGAGCGGCCAAGGCCACCTGCCGGTTGAGGGGATTGATGATTTCAAACTGGGATCCCAGCCGGATGGGGCTATTAAGCTCCACCTGATCTGGCCCAGCCACGATCACCTGCCAGGCAAAGTTCCCCGTCTCCAGGTTGGCTTCCTCTTTGGGCAAAACCTCAAGGGTGGGCAGCAGGGGTCGGGCAGCCAGCCGGCTGAGGGCACCGACCAGGTAGGCGGCAGCCGGCAGCAGTTGGGGATCCCCTACCCACACTTGGCCGGATCCTCGAAGCACCGCCGGGATCTCCTGCAGCTCGCCAGTGGGGGCTTGGTAGCCGCTCCAGATAAAGCCAGAGCTATCCGAGCGCACTTGCAAAGTCAGCGGGGTCAGGGATCCCTGGCAATTACCGGGGCTGGCGCCATAGTCAAAGCGGAGCTCCAGTTGATTAAAGCGGCGCAGCAGGCGGGTGGGGAGGGGGATGGTCTCGTTGAGCTGGGTGCGCCCGGTTAGGTTGTAGGTGCGCAACAGAACGCCATTCAAGAACACGTAGCCGGTGAGGCGATCCCCCACTCGGCCATCCACCGGGTTCATAATGACATCTAGTTGCGCCGCCAGATCCCGCGGCCGCCCCCCCAATTGGGACAGGTTGAAGTTGAAGACCAAAGACTGGCTGCCAAACCCCCGCAACATGGGATCCACGATCCCCAGCTCTCGCAGGCTGAGGCGGTTGGCCCTGAGCGCTCTCTCCAGATCCGCCACCCTTGTCACCTGGATGCCGCGGCTGACCAGCCCCGCCCGCTTCCATTCTTCATAGAGAGCAAGAATAGCTTCCCGGCGGGCGGCCACTCGCAGGCGGGATCCCTCTGGGGTAATTTGATGCTGCAAGTGGGGGGTGAAATTGGCCGGCTCTAAGATCACCTGTGCCCCCTGCTTCGGACGATTGCTCCACAGGATAGGCGTTTGCGGAAACAGGTGAGAAAGGAGGCTGTACAGCCACAGAGCTGCTTCCGCCGTCTCAGAGGAAGGATTGGCCGGCACTACCAAAGTAACCTGAGGATACAGCCGGCCCAGAAAACCGGCCACCGTGGCATCAGGAACGAGGGGCACCAGCTCAAAGAAACTATCCCGCCCTACCGTCAGCAGCAAATTGCCGGTATTCAAGTCGGCGCAAATATCGTCGCTGATGCTCAGGAAAGGCTGCACCGACAAGGTGATAAATCGCTCGCCAGCGGCCAAGCTGGGGATGGGCACCCGCACCACCGGCTCCTGCCGCAGGTCCCGCACCAGAAAAAGGCCCATTAGCTCCTCGTTGATCAGCACCCGCACCGTGGACGTGGGCTTGAGCACCGGCGAGGGATCCAGGCGCAACTGCACAAAGCTGGCCTCAGGGTCAAGGCCGTTCAGGGGGGCAGGGATCCCGATATCTAGACGCGGGTTAGCTCCTTGCAGCAGCACCGAGCGGTCGTAGCCCAGCCTTTGCAGAGAAATGACTTCCGCTGCGTGGACAGCCGTCGGCCCGCAACACCAAAGCAAACCGGCAACCCACAAAGCCCACTGCCTTGCCTTCTGCATCACCTTGACCCCCTCTTGCTTATCCCTCACTTGTCTAGTGCAGGCAAGCCCCTTGGCCTACCTGACCCAGGTTTGCCCGACATGCAGAAATCTGTAAGCTTTCGGGGTCTGTACGCACAAATCGTGGATTCGGATGCCCAGGGGATCCCTTTACTGGCGGGCGTAGTCGTCCTCAAAGCGCACGATGTCGTCCTCCCCGAGATATTCCCCGTTTTGCACCTCGATCAACACCAAGGGAAGGGTGCCGGGGTTTTCCAGGCGGTGCTTGGTGCAGGGGGGAATGTAGGTGGACTCGTTGGAGCTCAGCAGCATCACCTCTTCTCCACGGGTAACCTTCGCTGTGCCCCTGACCACGATCCAGTGCTCGCTGCGGTGGTAGTGCATCTGCAGGCTGAGCCGATGGCCAGGCTTCACCTCGATGCGCTTGATCTTGTACATCGGGCCTTCATCCAAAACCCAGAAGGATCCCCAAGGACGGGTTTCTGCTTGAGAGGGTACCAGCTCAAGCGCTGGAACTGCTGCATCATTCACGCCCCGCACAGCCTGCAACATAAGATCATGTCCTTGCAAAGTCGTCCCCATCCTCTCTCAGAATCCGAGAACCCCTCATCGACAATCTGGCTGAATTGGCCTACGCCAAAACTCGTAGAAAAAGACTCTCAAGACAGGGAATGCTAGTCTATCCCTGTGTCCAGTGCCTAGACACGTCAGCCCATCCCCACGCCCTACTTGAGACATGTTCTCATTAACACTAAATAGCTCTTGAGGCTCGATTGGCGATTTAACCAGTTACCCTCCAATTAATCTCCAATTAATTCTAAATTCTTGAAGCTACTGAAGTAACCCATGTTTCTCAACAGGCTCAGGGCTTTCTTGCGGCTCTTCGGGTCTACCGGGATCCTGTTTCTGCTGCTGGCTAGCCTTCTGTGGGGTTTGAAGGAAGGCTGGAGCTGGGTGAGCTTGGAGATGCAGTTTCTTGGCTACAAGGGATCCGTGGCGGCCTTGGGGCCGGATCCGCGCCTGCCCATTGTGGGCACCACCTTTCCTCCCTTGCTGGTGCTGGCTACGGCCATTCTGGGACAATCCCCGCTGTTGTTGCAGACTGTCTTCGGCTCTCTGGTGCTGGGCTGGGTGTGGCGGCAGTTACGCCGTTTGCCGGTGGAAGTGGGATGGCGCTGGCTGTGGGGTTTGTTGATGGTGGTGCAGCCGGCTTTGATCTTGATGCTGCTGCGCAGCCCCGCTTGGACGGCCACCTCGCTTTTGCTGGGGGTAAACATGGCCTTGTTGTTTCCCCTGGCTGACGAGAAACGAGCAGCGGGGAAGTCAGTGGCGGCAGGGGATGAGCTGCCTATTACCCTGAGGCTGCTGCTCGTTGGGCTGGCGCTGGGGCCCCTGATGGTGCTGCGCTGGGAAAGCGGATGGCTGCTGCCCTGGGCGGGGATGCTGCTGCTGGTGGCCTTTCGCCGAGAAGTCTGGGGGTTTCGCTGGGCCTCGCTGTTGGTGGCCGGCTTTGTCAGCCTAGCCTTGATCCTGAGCTGGCTGTATGTGAATTGGCTGTCGGTAGGGGATCCCTGGGCTTTCACCTACCAGGTGGGCAGCGGTCTGCGGCTGCCGCAATTGCGGGAAGACTTGCAGCAGGCGGGTGGCTGGCGGGGGGTGCTGGAGGCTGGGAAATGGCTGGCGGTGCTGGCCCCTGCCTATCTGCTGTTGGGGCTGGGATCCCTGCTGGGCCGAGGCCCGGGTCGCTGGGTATGGGCTCTGGTCTGGGGGATGCCGCTGGTCATCCTGCTGGCTTCTCTAGGGCAGGGGCTGTTTTTGCGGGAGCTGAGCCGCTTTGGCCTTTTCTGGGTGCCGCTGCCTTTGCTGATGGGCGCCTACTTGTGTCGCGGAGCCGGCCCCGGCTGGGCTAAGCGCCTGTTGATCACTGCCCTCTTGGGGTTGAACTGCCTCACTGCCGGTTATGGGGTGAGCCAAGAGCCGGGTTTCGTCATGCCCCTGGTGGTCGAGGAGCGGGATCTCTGGGAGCGGCTGGTGGCAGGGTTAGTGCCCCTTAGTGGCGAGTTGGAAGCTGCCCAAAACCTGTATGAAGTAACCTCTGCTGGGCAAGCCCTAGAAGACTGGCGGAGGCTGCGGCAGGAAAAGCGCCAGGTTGGGCAGTATCTCTATCGCCACCTGTTGCCCGGACAAAAAGTGCTGGTGGACGATGACATCCACTTTGAGGCTATCTTTTGGGCAAGGGATCCCCGCTCTTTCCTTACTCCTCACCAGTACGAGTTTGCCCTGGCCCTTCAGCATCCCCAGGAAAGGGTGGACTACCTCTTGGTAGCGGGGCTGGCGGATCCCTTGCGGAGCGCCGATCGCATCCTGCAATTTTGGTCTGAGCTCAATTTTGAGGGGCTGCCGGGCTTCAGGGAGGTTTATAGCTCCCCCCAAGTGCGGCTGTGGGCTCGCCAACACCAAGAGGAACCGCAGGAGGAGAGGAGATGAAAAGGAGACGATCCTGGCAGCGGCGACAGGTGCTGCAAGCGGGCGGAGCGCTGCTGGCTGCCTATGGGGTTGCCGGCTGTGGCCAGGAGTTTTTGAGTCAGCAGGGGAGTCGCAGCCTGGAAAATGCCGAGACGGGAAGCATGAACTTGTCAGAGCTGCTGGCCCGCTGGCAGGTGGGCATTGGCGAGGATCCCGGTCGCTTCCTCTGGGAAATCGAGTCGGATCCGCAGGTGGCGGCAGTGGCGCAGGGGTGGGATCCCCATTTCCTGAGCGGCTGGCTGAACAGCTTTGATCACCGCCAGGGGGATCTCTCCTTTTGGCGCAACTGGCACCAGGCCGGGCTTTTGCGGCAGTGGTTTGAGCGGGGCTATACCCTCCACATCATCACCTGGGAAGACGACACCCACCGCCCCTGCGGCGACTACCACATCTCCAAGCAGTTTGTCCAGGATGTAGCCGAATTGGCCGGCTATATCGCTCAAGCCAACCCCCAAGGCCGCCCTACCTATTGGAGCCTGGCCACGGAGTTTTCCTATTGGCGGATCCCAGCAGATACCTACAACGCCGACACTGCTTTCTACTACCAAGCCCTAATGCGCAATGTCCTCACAGCCCGCCAAGCCATCAAGGAGCGGCTGCCGGCAGCCGAAGTAGCCCTGTGCTGGGGGGGCTGGATTGCCACCTTTGACGACCCTTCCCGGGGGGCAGGCCGCAGCATGGTGGAGCCCTTTGCCGAGACCCTGAGCCGGATGGACGGGATCGCCTTCCAGTCGATGCGCCAGCGGCGGCCAGGGGAGTTTAACCCAGAGCTGAACGGCCCGGATCCCGGTAACCCAGAGCAAATCCGCCTCTGTTGCCGCCTGTTTTCCCCCATCCACTCCAACCTGATGTTGGCCCACTACGAGCCATCGATTAAGGACAAGCACCCCAGCGGCGGACGGGCCGACACCGTCCATACAGACTTTCAGCTCATGAGCCAGCCGGAGTGGCTGCAGGAAGTGTCTCAACTGGGGCTGCGGCACCTGTCCTTGATGCACTACGGCCTGTATAAGGGGGATCCCTTCGGAGCGCTGACCGCCGCTCGCCAATTCCGGGCACAGGTGGGCCTACCGGCTGCCACCTCATAGTTAGCAGTCGTTCCAAAGCCGGTTTTGTCCCGGATCTTGGCCCAGAGCTTGATCCTGGGGATACAATCCCCCTGAAACTGCCGGGATCCCTGCCATGGAGAAGCTGAGATTTCTAAGGGCAAGCCTGCTGGCGAGTCTAGTGGTTAGTGCAATGCCGCCGGAGCTGCCGGCCTGGGCAGGATGCGGTTTTCCCCGCGGTGCCGGCAAGACTTTTTTTTCGCTGCAGCCGGAGGTCTATCGGCCTCGCACCCGCTTTGATCAGGGGGGACGCCTGCAGCCGGCCCTTTCGGAGTACGGAGAAACCCGCCTCAACCTTTTCGCCGAGACTGGCCTTAGCGATCAGCTCACTCTCAACCTCAACACCAGCTACGTTTTCATCGAAAATCGCTTTGCCAGCGGGGCTGACACCGTTACCCAGCGCAACCAGGGCCTGCGGGATCTGGAACTGGGCCTGCGCCATACTTGGGGGAACGGGGATCCCTTCCTTTCGGCCCAATTGACGGCCTTGATCCCGCCGGGATACGCCACCCGAGACATCCCCCTGCCCTTGGGGTACGGTGTTTTCGGCTACGATCTCAAAGTTGGGGTGGCGGCCAATACCCAGTTGGGATCCCTGCCTGCCTTTTTCGACTCCTGCCTCACGTTCCGGGACTACCTGGGCTATCCCGGGGATCGGGTCAAGGCCAACCTGACCTTCGGGGCAGACCTGACTCCTGAGCTGCAGGCCATCCTGGCTTTGGATGGGGATTTTACGTTGGGCAACGGCGCGCCTTTGTTGTTCGGGGATTTGGCGGTTCAGGATCCCGACTACGACAACCTCAAGCTTTCTGGCCAGCTCAACTGGCGGCTGGAGGGAGGGTTAACGCTGGGCTTGGGGGGGTTTCAGTTCCTGGCCGGTCGCAACACCAATGCCGGCGGCGGCTTTACCGGCTATGTGTGGCTAAGTTACTGAAACCAAACAAAATGTTGCAGGATATCCCCTACGGTAACAGGGATCCGCAGGGGCAGATCTAGGATGAGTCTTGGCAAACTACGGCCCGGAGAACGGATCCCATGTCTCGATTTGAGAACCTCATTGCCGCTATCGACGGCAGCGGCCCCACTGAGCAAATGGTGCATACCCTTCTGTCTCTGCCGGCCTTTGCCCAGTGCCACGTGACATTGCTGCATGCGGTGCCTTCCCAGACCTCTGCCGAGGAGATGCGGGCTGCCTGGCAAAAGGGGCAGGAACTGTTGGCCCAAACCCTGCAGACTTTCCCCCCCCGCCCAGGGCTAAAGATCAGCACGCAACTGGTGGAAGGGGATCCCAAGGTGGTGGTGCTGCAGGTGGCCGAGTCCCTGCCCAATCCGCTGATTGTGATGGGATCCCGGGGGCGCAACCGCATCATGGCCATTTTGCAGAACTCGGTGAGCCAATATGTGTTCCAGCTCGCCTCCTGCCCAATGCTGCTGGTCAAAGACGACGCCTACGTCAAATACCCCAGCCATGTCATGGTGGCCCTCAACAACTCCCCCGCTGCCCAGGCCGCCTTTGCCACGGCCCTTGACTTGATCTCCGGCATTCAAGGGGCCCAGATCTTCCTGGCCTCTGTGCAGTTGGATGCCGACAACCCAGGTAGAGATGAGGCCCTAGATCGGGCAATCGACATCCTCAAAAACCGGCAAATCGGCCACCAGGTGTTGACGGCTGTCGGGGATCCGGCTACGGAGATTGTCCGCCTGGCTGAAGAAAGCAAGGCCGATCTGCTGGTGATGGGATCCCCGGATCGCCGGCCCAGCATTGCCCGCAGCATCCCCGACCTGGATCGGCTGCTGGGGCGTTCCATCTCCGACTATGTGCGGGTGCACATCGGCTGCCCAGTGCTGATGGTGCGCTCCGTCCAAGACTAAACAGGACTCAAGAGCGAGGGATCCCTAAGGCAAGATAGAGCGGTGCTCTGTAACTCGGTCGCTCTGCTGCTGGCGATCCGGGCTGACGGCCCAAGCTTCAAAGATCAGCTCGGGGACGCCTGGGGGAATGGTCATGCGGGTTAAAGCTTGCCACTGCCCCTGATCGTCGCGGGAGAAGTCCAGCAACCAGCGGGGGCCATCCACCAACGAGCGGGTGCGGCCATGCTTGACCCAAAACTTGATCCAATAAGGTGGCTGGGAGGCGGCGCCGGCGGCGGAGGCAGGGGCCAAGGCCGGCAAACGCAGCACCACATCGAAATTGTCGCCCGCTCGCAATTGCTCAGGCACCAGCAGTTGGGGAGTTGGACAAACCCCAGGCGGAGCGGGGGGCAGCAGCGAGTTTTCAGAGGGAGCTACAGGGCTACTCGGGATCCCGGCTGCCGCTTGCGTTGGCAAGATGGCCTCAGCTTGGGGTGGTGGGGAAGGGGAGGAGATGGGCGATGGCAACTCTGCCGTCTCTGCTTCGGGTAGGGGCTGAGCGGAGGGGTTGGGCGCAGATGGCAGGGGATCCTTTTCCGGGAAGGAGCGGAGGGCTTGGGTCTCGGCGGGCTGAACGGGCGAAGCTGAGTCCTCCTCTCGCTGTTGCTCGGCAACGCTGACGGAAATGGGGGCGCTGTGTTGCCAGATGCGCAACAGCTTTTGCAGGGTGCGTTCGGGAGAGAGCAGGGTTGCGGTCGAGGCAGGACTGGCAGCATCGGCCAGCCTCTCTTCCTCTTGCTGCTGCGGGAGGGGGATCCCTGCGCCAAGAAGTCCTGCCTCTTGGCTGCGACAGCGAATGGAAAAGGGGATGGTCAGGGTCTGAGGCGACGGCTCTGGATCCCACCAGGAGGAGGGAGTAAGGGCCAGTTCTCCCCGTAAAGGACGGGCCCACACTTGGCTGGGCAGGGTGATGGGGATGCTGAACACCGCCGTCCGCGCCCCCGCCGGGAGTTGAATTTGCCGTTGTCCCTGGAAAAGCGGCCTCTCCTCCCCTTCTGGCCAAACCTGTACCCGCAGCTCGCCGCTGCAGCCGATCCGCCCCGTCAACACCAGCACCTCCTCCGGGGATCCCTCCAATTCACTGTGCATTAGGGAAAACAGCTCTGGCGGGATGGCGACCTCTTTTTTCTGGGGGGGCTCAAACCCGGCCTCTTCAGCCACCGGGGCAGGGATCCCTCGTTCCGGCTCCAGAGGGGCAGGCACAACCTGAAAACGGAGACAATTGTCCAACTCGGTTTCACCGAACAGTTCTGCGATCAAGTCGGCATCTCGGCAGTGCAATTCCCAAAACCCAGGGGTGAGGCGGCTGGCGGGCAAAATAATGCCGATCCCTTCATCGTTGGTGCGCACAGAACGGGTTTGGACCTGTGGAGGAGTCGTGCCGGTGTTGGGGCCCTGATTCTGTGGCCCTAGAGGACGCTGCCGGACTTCCACCGTGATGGTGAAGTGGGGCTGGGGCGAACGGGCAACAATGGTGTAGGTATCTTCTTCCAGAACTGCTCCCTCGGCTGGTACCGGCTGCCAGTCTTCCTGGCCGTCCCGCCGAACCCAAAAATTCAACATGGCTCCATCACCTTAGGTGCTCCGCACTGCTGACCCGAATGGGATGCCAGATACTGAATCAGATCGGCTTGCAAAAGGGTTTGCTGTTGCCCTGTAGGCAGGTGCTTAAGCTGTACCTCTCCGGCTGCAGCTTCCGCATCCCCTAGCACAACAGCCCAAGTTGCGCCGCTGCGGCTGGCCCGTTTGAACTGCTTGCCAAAGGCGCTGCCGCTCAGATCCAGCTCGGTGCAGAAACCGGCTCGGCGCAGCGCTTGAGTGATCCGGAGGGATTGGGCCTCAGCCTTCGCCCCACGGGAGATCACGTAAACCTCGACCGGTGCTGGCGGAGCCTCCCCTTGTTTCTTTTGCAACAGCAGCACCAGCCGCTCCATGCCGACGGCCCAGCCCACCGCTGGGGTAGAAGGTCCGCCCAGCTCTTCCACCAAGCCGTCGTAGCGACCACCCCCACAGACGGTACTCTGGGATCCCAAGTCAGGTGAGACGATCTCAAAGGCGGTGTGGGTGTAGTAGTCCAGGCCCCGCACCAAGTAGGGATCCAACTGGTAGGGAATATCCAACATCTGCAGGTGAGCTTGCACCTGCTCGAAGAAAGCCCGCGATTCTGGGCTGAGGTAATCTGGCAGCTTGGGGGCCCCCTCGGCAATCTCGCGGGTGCGGGGATCCTTGCTATCTAGAATGCGCAGCGGGTTGCGGGTGAGACGCTCTTGGGAGTCAGGATCCAGCTTCTCCCGCAAGGGAGTGAGGTAGTCCACCAGGGCCTGGCGATAGGCCCGCCGATCCTGCAGATCCCCCAGGGAATTGAGCCGCAAGCTCAGGTTCTCCGCCCCCACCGCTTGCAACAGCTCCCAGGCCAAGGCGATGACTTCCGCATCGGCGCGGGGATCCCGGCTGCCCAGCAGCTCTACCCCCAACTGGTGGAACTGGCGTTGCCGCCCCGCCTGGGGACGCTCATAGCGAAACATCGGCCCACAATACCAGAGGCGTTGCACATCTCCAGCCATTTGCAGCCCGTGCTGAATGTAGGCCCGCACCACGCCCGCCGTGTTCTCTGGGCGCAGGCTCACCTCTTGCTCGCCACGGGTGCTGAAGGAGTACATCTCCTTGCCCACCACGTCGGTGGCACTGCCAATGCTGCGGGCAAAGAGCTCCGTCAACTCCAGGATGGGGGTGCGAATTTCTTGGTAGTTGGCCCGTCCCAGGATCTCTCGGGCGCTGGCTTCCACCTGCTGCCAGAGCCGCACCTCCTGCGGCAGAATATCTCGGGTGCCCCGCACCGCCTGGATCATCTCCATTCTCGTTCTCCCTCCCTGGGGTGGGCCTGGCCGCCTGCTATGCCAATGGCTGTTCTCGTCAAAGGACTCCGTCCCGCTGACGCAAACGGCCTAGTTATTGATTATCGGCGACAACACTCCCCGTCGCTAGCGGAGCCAAATGACCCCGATCCAAGCTCGAGTCCAACCAGGAGTAGGTGGCGGCAATTTGGCTGGTGGCAACAACAGCGGCGGTGGTAGCTCGCAAGATGGTAGGGCCAAGGGAGACGGACACTCCCCCATATTCCTCAGCCTGCCGACGTTCGGCAACCGTCCAGCCCCCTTCTGGGCCAATGGCTATGGCCAAGACGGGATCCCTGAGCTTTGGCAGGGCTTGCACCAGCGGGGGCGCTTTGTGCCGAGCCACGGCTATACCCCACCAAAAGGACTCCGTCCGAGTAGCGCGAACGGCTTGTAGCTCCGCCAGCCAACTTGTCCAAGGGGTAGGGGGATCGACCTGAGGCCAGCGCAACCGCTCACATTGTTCTGCGGCCTCCCGCACAATTTTTTGCCAGCGTTCCTGCCGCCCAGATCCCGGTTCCAACACGGTGCGCTCCGTCAGCAGGGGAGTAATGCGCGCCGCCCCCAGCTCGGTAACCTGGCGGAGCACCTCGTCAAACCCCTGCCCTTTGACCACCGCCAAGCCCAGATGCAAAGAAACAGGCAATTCCCGCGGCAGCACCTCCACCTCGCCCACAACTCGGGATCCCTGGGCTTGCCAACGGGCCGCCCACAGCTTGCCTGAGCCGTCCAAAACCAAAAAGAGATCCCCCGGCCTGAGGCGGCGTACCCGCTGCAAGTAGTGCTGTTGCAGACCGGTTAAATGGAGAACACCGCTGGGATCCCGCTGCGCTGGGTCAATCGCCAATCGGGGCAAAGCGCTCAGGTCATGCGTGCGTTCAGACAACACCACTCCCCCCGTCGCCAGAGGGCTGCCACCACCCATTCGTTGGCCTCCAGCATCTCCGCCACCAACTTGGCCTGCTCGATGAGGATGCCGCTGAGGATCAGCCATCCCCCCTCCTTCACCACCAGCCGAAACTCCGGGATCATATCCAGGATCACATCTGTCAGGATGTTGCACACCAACCCATCCACCATTTCGGGAATCTGCTCCAGGCTGCCCTGAGCGACCACAATGCGATCCGTCAGGCCGTTGAGATCGCGGTTGTGCATCGTGGCTTGCACCGCCAGGGGGTCGATGTCCACCGCAAATACCCGCTTCACCCCCAGCAGGGCCGCCGCCAACGACAAAATGCCGGATCCACAGCCCACATCCGCCAGCGTCGCCGCCGGGGGATCCCCTCCCCAGCTCTCCAGACGCATTTCCAGCGACTCCAGACAGAGCTGAGTGGTGGGGTGAGTGCCCGTGCCGAAGGCCATACCGGGATCCAGCTGCAACAGGTGACGACCGGGGTGAGAGGGCGGCTCCAGCCAGGCCGGACAAATGAGCAACTTATCCCCGATGGGTTGGGGCTGCCAGTGCTGCTTCCAACTGCTGCTCCAATCTTCCGCCTCTATGCGTTCCCAGCGCAGCTTGGGAACCCGCTGACCGGCAATGAGGGCATCCTGCTGCAGGCGCAGGGAGAGGGCTGCCAAATCCAAGAGGCTGACGTGAGGCCAAGGCAGATAGGCGTGAATGCAAATCTGATCTTCGCCATAGGCTTGGCTGGTCATGCCCCGACAGCCAAAATTCTCCAGCCGCCAAAAGATCAGGTCTTCTTGGGCAGGGGAGGCGATGAGACTGAGATCCCACCAAGCACCAGCGGGGTCCAGCGCTTGTGCGGGCGAAAACGGAGTGGGATCGGCAACAGTTCTGCTCACAGGGATCCCTTCACAAACCTAGGGAAAAACCAAAGTGATGGCCAACAAGATAGCGCTTCATGTCACCCAGCCGGCCAGCACTCAATGCGGCACTTTATATCAAAAATTGCAGCGCTCTGCTCAATTCATAGTTTAGGCTTATTCTGGCTATTCTGGGATTGAAAGGCTCACAGCGTCGGTTCAGCAGCGAAGAAGGGAAGGATCCCCCCAATTGGGGGATGACCCTCAGCGGCTCTTTGGATGACCAGCTCAGCCCTGTGAGATAGATTAAGTCCAAAAGCATTGAACAAGAATTGGATGCAGCGTTGACATTCGTTCCGAGCCTCAGTGATTTTGCGGATAGATGGGGTTTGGCTAGGGCGTACTGAGCAACGATGTAAGGATGAAGAAAGAGCAATGCAGGTGGCGAGGTCGATGTCAACTGATGAGCAATCAGCACAGCAGGGCACTCCCCAGCCCAAGGTGGCTTCTCTAGGAGTTGCCGGGGATCGGGAAGCGCGGAAGAGGGCTGCCCATGAAGATCTTCAGCCGCTCAAAGTCAGCACCCGCAAGGACTCCGTCCCGCTGACGCGATCCGCTCTGATGCGGCGTTTTAACCAGAGCTTTCCGCCTTTTTACAGCCAGTTTGTCAGCAGCGAGGTACAGGCCCAAAATCTGCGCTTGGCTTACACCCTCTACCAGACCCGCAAGGCGGTGGTACAGGTGCAGGACGAAGGTCGCAAGACGGTGGTCTGTCTGGCCTACCGTAATCGACCTTCCCTGCTCAGCGATCTGTTTGGGGTGTTCACTGCTTTTAATCTCTCGGTGCATGGCATTCATCTCTATGGGCAGATCTACTCACCGCACCTGGTGTTTATCCGCACCATTGTCTCCCGCGATGGCCACAGCCTTTCTTCCCAAACCAAGCTCAGCCTAGAACGGGCTATTCACGAATGCCTGGCGGGTGTGTTTCGCGTTCACGAAACCTTGGCACTGGAGTTTGATCTCAAGGCCGGACTAAAAGACGTGCAGGTTTCTTTTTATTTTGACCCGGTGTTTCATTTGCCCACACTTTTGGTGGATGTGGACAACCAGCCGGGCGCGTTCTACCGGGTGATGACGGCCCTCGCGCAGGAGGATTTGACCGTTGTTAACCTCAATTTGATGCTCCGCCGCAAGCAAACGCGCTTCATTTTTTACTTGCTAGGGCCGGATTCAACTCCAACCATGCCGGAGTTCTTAGGGCAAAAATTGGCGTTGAGCATCCAGCAGCGGCTGCAAGGGGATCCCGCCTAAATCTGCACGGGACTGGGAGGCAAGTCAAAAAGGACGGTGTTCATGTAGCGCTCTGCCCAGGCGGGGCCAAAAGCTTTTTCCAAAACGCGGCGGGTGCGGTCGTTCTGCTGTTGCTGGCTGCAATAGCGCTGCTGCCCCTGGTAGTGGGCCAAAATTTGGTCGGGATCCGTCTGCGGGGGAATCTGTTGCGCCAACCGACAGTGAATTTCCAGGAAACGGCGGGCAAAGTGCAAAAAGCGGTCGGCCTCTGCTTCGTCGGCAGGACGGACGAACAGGCAGTAGGGAGAAAAAATCGTGCCCCACTCCGGCAACCGGCGCCGGTGTTGGAAAGGGACGAGATGGGATCCCAACGCTTCCAGCTCCTGGATATAGAGATCGGGCAAGCTGGGGGTCACCGGCGAGAGATCGACAATGGCGGCGCTCACCTGTCCGCGACCGACCACAATGTCGCAACCGAACAGCGGCAGCGGGTACTGCGGCTGCGGAAACATAACGCAATGGAGAATATCCAGGCTCTGCCCGGCCTGGGCCAGCTCCAGGTGCAGTTTGCGAAAGGGATCCCCTTGGTAGCAGCGGTTTTCAATTTGCAATTTTTCGCCCTCTAGGCGGCCTTCCACGTAGCCCAGATCTTCAGGCAGAGGATAGGGGGCTAGGGTGAGGGTAGATCCCCAAACGTTCAGGATTGCCTCAGATAAGCCCTGAATGAGCGGATGCAGTTGGGCAGAGAGAGCAGGAGCGGTGAACATAAGACTCTAGAAGAAAGGCCAAGAACCCCATCCAACCTTGACCTTGGCTCCATGCCAAAGTGTTATGGGGGAACCGCACCGCTGATGCGAAGGGCTTGGGTGGGATCCCCAAAAATCCCAGAGGCCCTAGCTGGGCAAGGCGTTCTAAAAAGGCGTTCTAAAACTGTATGCCTGAAGACGGAAGGGGTGGGATTCGAACCCACGGTGACCTTGCAGTCACAACGCTTTTCGAGAGCGTCACAATCAACCACTCTGTCACCCTTCCAGTCAGCTGTGGGGCTTTACCATCTTAACGGCAAACCGAGTCTCCTGCTTCTTCCCAGCCTCAAAGCCAAGCTTGCTTCCCCCACGGGATGCGGTTGATGGGAAAGTGCTCCGCACCGCTGGCGGGAACGCCCAGATGAGATCATAGGGATATGGCTGCTCTATCCATTCACCACTTTCGCCAGGCCAAACAGGCGGGTCAACCTTTGGTGGCCCTCACGGCTGCCGACTACGCCACCGCTCAGATTTTGGATCAGGCTGGGATCGACTTGATCCTGGTGGGCGACAGCTTGGCCATGACCCACTTGGGGTATACCAGCACCCTGCCCCTGACGCTGGAACAGATGCTCCATCACGCCCAGGCGGTGCGCCGCGGGGTAGAACGGGCCTTTTTGGTGGCCGACTTGCCCTTCTTGACTTATCAAGTCCACAAAGAACAAGCTCTCCTCTCAGCAGGGCGGTTGATGAAGGAGGCAGGAGTCAACGGGGTCAAGCTGGAGGGGGGCTACCCCGACATGGTGGAAACGGTGGCCTTTCTGGTGCAGCGGGGGATCCCGGTTTTGGGTCATATCGGCCTCACTCCGCAGGCCAAACATCAACTGGGAGGCTATCGCCAGCAGGGAAAAACCACTCCGGAGGCGGAGCGTCTGCGACAAGAGGCCCTCAGCCTGGAGCAAGCAGGAGCATTTGCCCTGGTTTTGGAGCACATGCCGGCGGAATTGGCTGCCCAAATCTCGGCCCAAGTGGGGATCCCAACCTTGGGCATTGGGGCCGGGCCGGCTTGCGATGGTCAGATTTTGGTCACCCACGACCTGCTGGGGCTGAGCGAGCGGCTCCCCCCTTTTGCCAAGGCCTATACCAATTTGAGACAGGCGATCCGAGAAGCAGTGGAAGCTTTCGCCGACGATGTTCGCCAAAAAGTATTTCCCCCCCGCTGAAGGGATCCCTTACCCATTCAAAGCTTGGGCAGAGCATGACTCTAGTCAATAATAAGCTCAACTATACTGAAAATAATGTATAATATGTTCAGTACGGATTACTACCAGTTGATCTTTCTGTTTACTTTCGAGTCTGCCAACATGGTAGCCAAAGCAAAGCAGAAAATTGGTAGTAAGACGACACGGAAACTGCGCTTTGGGTATTCTACTCAAAGCTTTGCGGGATACCGCCATTCTGTTTGGACTCCGTCCCGCTGACGCGAATGGAAACAAACAGAATGCTATCGCTGCATAGTTGAACAGTGATGTTCAGCAGTGTTCAGCGTAAATGTATCAGGTGCTATGCCTACGGCACCCCATACTGCTACCTACTGCTACGCAATGCTTATGGGAACGGGAACCGCACCGCTTTCTCAAGGCTGGGCAAGGATAGGGCGACCTCAGGGATCCCTGAGCAGCACCGTCCCGGTCACCACAGCACTTTGACCCAACCGGTCGAAGACCCGCAAGCTGAGCAGGTAGGAGCCGGGCACCAAGCTCAGGGGAGGGCGAATGCGGAAGCGGGTTGTACAGAACACCTCTCCAGACACACAATTCACCTGGGCTGCCGATAGCGTCTGCACCTCGATCCCTGACCACGACACCTGAAACGCCAGCTCCGCCGGGATCCGGCCCGGCACCGATACCGAAACCCCCAGCTCCAAAAAGCCGTTCCGATGTACCACAGAAGGGATATCGCTGCTGGTGATCAAAGGCGGCGGTGGAGTACTGGCCGTCAGCGCATCGGCACCACAACCGACCAAGGCCACGCCCAGCAGGCCCAGCGCCCATCCCCAGGATTTGGATCCCAGCTTCATCACAGGGTTCATCTGAAAACTCACCTTCTCAGTATAGAGGGCGGGGGCAACAGAGTTAGTGTTGGTTCTAGGAAAAGCTAAAAATTTACACTACAGATAGTGGCAAGCTGGATTTTCATCCAGACCATCTGCTACAGTAAGGCCCATAACCTGTCGAGCAGCCTGGATATGGAAGGGGAAGAGGAGCTAAAAGCCTTGCGGGCGCGGGTGCGCAACCTAGAGCGATCCCTCGCCGAATCGGAAGCGCTGTCATTGCAGCAGATTGAGTGCATCCATCGCCTGGAACATCAACTGCTGGAAGCACAGGCCCAGATTCAAGAGCGGGATCAAGCTTTGCAAGCGTGTCAAGAGGAGAAAGCGCGGCTGGCCCAGCGCCCTACCCCAGAGGCTTTTCAGCTTCAGCAACAGCACATCGAAGAACTGCAGAATCTCCTGTGGGAAATGGAGCGCCGTCCAACGCTGGAGCACTACCACATTCTGCAGCAGCAGTTGCAAACCAGTCAGACGGAAATTGAAACCCTCAAGGCGGAATTGCAGCGGCGCGTCGATCCGGCCCGATTTTACCAACTGCAGCAGGAGCTCCTGGAGCTGAAACAGCAGGCCAACCAATTGGGAGAATACGCCGTCAAGTTGCCGCAGGTACAGCTTTTGCAAGCCCAATTGCAGCTCCGTGTACAGCAGCTAGAGGAGGAAAAAGCACAATTGCAAGCGCAAATCCAAGAGTTGGCCGCTCGACCTTCTGCACAAGAACTGGAAACCCTACGGGCGGAGCTAGAGGCTGCCCACCGCCAAGCGGAAGCCGAATGGCAGCGTTTGAAGACCCATCTGGAAACCGAAAAGGCACACATGGAAGCTGATCTGAACACCGCCCGGCAACGTATTCGCGAACTGGAAGAGCGTCCTACCCCAGAGCAATGGGCACGCTTGCAGGCGGAGCTGGATCATCTGCGCCAACAGGCCTCTTTTGCCAAGGCCGAGCGGGCCACCTTGCTGGAAGAGCTGCAGCAGAGTCAGCGGCAGCAGGCCGAGCAAGCCCAACAGATTGCCAAGCTGGAAGCGGAAGCAGCCCAGGCCGCCCACCTCAGGGAAACAGAGTCCTCACAGGCGCAGCGAATCCTTGCCCTGGAGGAGCAGGTGCAGGCTTTGACCCGCGAGCTTGGTGCTTTGCGAGCCGAGCGGGATCAGCTCATGCAAGAGTTGGCCCAGCGTCCCACCCTTGCCCAGTGGCAGGAAGTTCAGCAGCAGGTGCAGGACACCCGAGAAAGCCTGGAAGCAGCCCGGCGGGGGCGAGAACTGGCCGAGGCCCATCATCTGGTCAGCCAAAAGCAAATCGAGAAGTTGCAGCAGCAGGTGATGGCTTTGAAAACCGAGTGTGTGCAGGCCCACGCCTACGCGCAAACCCAAGAAAAGGAAGTGGCCCTGCTGCAGCAGCGCAATCAAGAACTGGAAGAGCAACTGGCCACACTGCGTCAGTCGGCCTCCGCTTCCCCTCAGCCAGCGGTTGTCGAGCCCAGGTCGAATCATCGGGCCCAGGAACGGATTCCTGCCGCGGCTGACGAGTCTGCTCCTTCCCCGGCCACCACCTGGAGAACACCCACCCCAGGGATCCCGCCGCTCACCCTGGACGAGCGGGAAGAAAGTGCCCCGCTCGGCTGGCGCCAACGGACAGAAAGGCTCCTGAAACGCTCCGCTTTGGCCGCTTCACGGGCAGGAGGGGAAACGGGCAGTCGCAACCGGATTGAGTTGCCGACTTTTGTGCAGCGGCGGCCCTAGTAAACTACCCGACTCCGACCGCTAAGCGGTACGGAGCGGGCTTTCAGTAGCCCTGAGCCTGTTCTGCTCTACCAGAGAACAAAACAAGCCCGGACCTCTAGGCTGGTTTACGACAGCCCCCAAAAGCGCAATCACATTCGCACCATTTAAATCCGCATCCCCTTCCCATCCACAGTGTCCACACTTAAACTTCTTTCCACTGCGGTAGGATTGCGCAGGGTCGGGATGAATGTGCAAACACCGGTGGCAGGTCTGCGACGTGTAGGCAGGCGGCACAAGAATCAGAGCAACCCCCGCACGCAGAGCCTTGTACTCCAAAAATTGACGGAGTTGATAAAACGCCCAACTATTTGCCCGCCTACGCTCTGTCTTGCTGCGTGGCTGTTGATTGACCCTTTCCCGAATCCCTGTCAGGTCTTCCAGAGCAATAGCGCTATTTGTCGCCTTTGCCCTAGAGACAACAGCTTTGGAGATGCGATGATTGACCCACGCCTGAAAGCGTCTCTCCTTGCCAGACAGCCGTTGCAGCAGTTGACGGCATCTGCGCCGCGAACTGCGGGTGCCCTTACTGGCTTTGCGTTGGAGTGCCGCCCTCAGCTTGGAGTAGTGGTCGCGGACTCGGTTCAACTGCTGTCCATTCCAGTTATCCCCTTCTGACGTATGGGCGATATCCGTCCTGCCCAAGTCCACCCCGATCACCCTGTCGGTATCTTGTTGCTTGGGCGGGTTTTTCTCTACGCAAATCTGGATGTAGTAGGAGCCGTCTTTCCGCTTGACCAGGGTGGCAGATTTTGGGTTGGAACCAGCCAGCATCCCACGCTGGTAGTTGCCAATGGCTAGTTCAAAGCGCTCTCGCCCCTCCACCGTGGTCAGCGACACCGTCCAGTTTTTCTCGCGAAATGAGAAGATACGTGCATCGTAGGTAACGAACCTACGCTTGAACTCTTTAACCGGACGGTTGCGCTGTCTCGCCACTTTGCGAGCGCCTGCCACCCGTCTGCACACCTGTTGAGCCAAGTTACTGGACAAGCCGAACCGGGCTCGAATCTCGTAGTAGCAAAGGGATTGCAGTTTGACCGCGTTGACGATCTTCTCCGGCGTGTTCTGGTTGACCCAGTTCAATACCTGCACAAAGACATCCATCGTCGCGTCCAATTTGGCGGCTTGTGACGGGAACGCCTTGAGCTTACAGGATATGGTCAGGACTTGGCTCATAAGTTCATTGTACTTCATCAAAGCGCATTCCTCCCGGCACTGACCCTACGGGTACAGTGCGGGGCTCCTGCGATTTCTAGCTGAGCGCTCCATTCTCGGGGATCCAACCGTTCTCCAGCTTGAAAACGAGGCCAAGCCCAGCGCAACAGGGCTCCCAGCTGGGCATGAAACCGCTCTGGGGCAAATTGCAGAGCATGGGCCCGAATCCGCTGCGGATCCCATTCCTGTCGATCCGCCTGCCGCAGCCCTTCCACCAGCGCTTCCACACTGGCCTCGGGAATGAGGATGCCGGTTTGGCCGTGGATGACCGTCTCTTGGGCACCTCCCCGGTTGAGGGCAACCACGGGGCGGCCGCAGGCCTGGGCCTCCACTGCCACTAGGCCAAAATCCTCCTCCCAGGGGAACAGCAGCAGCCGGCAATTGGCTAGCAGTTCCCGGAAACGATCGGGGGGCTGATGGGGCAAAAACTCCACCTGCGGCCCCGCCAGTCGCTTGAGCCGAGCCAGCTCCGGCCCTTCGCCCACAACCAGCAGCCGACGACCCAGCCGTTCACAGGCGGCAATCGCCAGATCCACCCGTTTGTAGGGCACCAGTCGGCCTGCCACCAGGTCATAATCGGCGCTGGGATCCGCCACCGGCTCCAACCCCTGCAGCGGAACGGGCGGGTAGATAACAACAGCCTCGCGGCGATAGAGCTTGGCAATGCGGCGGCGAATGTGCTGGGAGTTGGCGATCAACAGATCTGGACGTTGAGCTGCCAGAAAATCCCATTGGCGCAAGCGGTGCAGCAGCCATTGGCCAATTGCGCCAACAGGCCCGCTTCTCCCCAGCCCTTCTCGCTGCAGATACAGCTCCCGGTTCTCCCAGAGGTAACGGGTGGGGCTGTGGATGTAGCTCAGGTGCAGGGTAGAGGCTCCCGTCAGGATCCCTTTGGCAAAGGCGTGGCTGCTGGAGATCACACAGTCATAGCCGGAGAGGTCGAAGCTCTCGTAGGCCAACGGCATCCAGGGCAGCAGATACTTGAGGCGGGCGTGGTAGTCAGGGCGCAACACCCCCAGCCACTTGGCCCAGCCTTGCAAAAAGGAGGTGTGAATTGTCAGCTCCTGCCAGCTCGGCGGCAGGGTGTGAGCGGAGAAGAGACTGACGTAAAGGGGGGCCTGGGGGGCAAAGGCCACCAGCTCCTGCAGAACCTTTTCCGATCCCCCCGGCCAGATCAGGTACTCATGCACCAACGCCAGGCACCTAGGCCAAGCGAATGCTGGCCCGGGAGAGGGGGAAAGGCCACAGGAAGGGATCCCCAAGGCTCAGGCACGGTCAGGACTTGGCAGAGCGGCGCTTTTTGCCAATTGGGCCGCTCACCTGCTTGGCTTTCTCGTCGATCCGCTCATTGATGTAGTTGTAGATCTCGCGGAAGCGAGGCAAGGCCCGCATCTCCAGGCGACTGCCGTCCTTGAGGGTGAGCACCATATCTCCCCACACGCCCAAGCCCCGTGGCACCATAACCACCTTGGCAATCTCGCCGTAGATTACATCTGAGCGCTCCTTGCCGCCCCATCCCCCAATCACGGTGATGCGACGATTGGTAATCCGATAGTGTACCCACAGCTTACGCACCAGTGCCCCCACAAACAGAGGCAAGCCGACAAGTGTAGCCCCAATGAAGGAGTTCAACACCAAATCGCCACTGTGGGGGCCGCCCTCAAAAAAAACCTCCTCTTGCACCGCCATGCAGAGCACCGTCCGGTTGTTTAGAGTGTTGCCGTTAACGATCTTAAACGATTTCTCAGCTTTCCCCAACTGGGGCTAACGGCAGGTTCGGGATTGGGTCAGCCTTCGGACGGCTTGTAGGGAACGGCAGGTGGCCAAGACCAGGTAAACAAACAACACCATCACCACCACCGCCACCGCTGCGGCTCCGGCATTACCCAGCCAGCCCCACCCTTCCAGCCCCGTCAGGGCCACCAAAGCCCAAGAAGCCGGGTGCAGCATTCCCCCCAACAGGAGAATTTGCGAGAGCATTTGCCCAGCCGTAAAGCGGGATCCCAGCACCACCAGGGCCAGTCCGCCGCCGATGTTGATCAACCCCATGTTGCCCAAAAAGGCGTAGCAAATGTGCCAGGCGTACTTTTGTTTGGGCACCTCCTGCCAGAGGAGGGGCTCGGCAGGGATCCCCGAAGCCTCCTGGGGGGCGAGCGGCAACGGCTGAACTTGGCTGAGGATCCAGCCGAGGACAATGGCGGCAACCAGCATCGCCACGCCCGCCTTCACGTTCAGCTTGCCGGGGATGGTTAGCTCGGGGTGGGCCAACATCGCAGATCCTCCTGCAACCCGTCCTAGCCTATCCTGTCTTTGCCCCAAATTGGCCAACAGCCTCAATCCCTTGGATAGAGCAGTGTGCCGCAGCGCTTGCAGAATTGGGCATCCCCATCGTGCTGGGAGAGGCCACAGCCTGGGCAGGCCCATTGCACCGAGTTGCCGCTTTTTACCAGTTGCTTGATCAACTCCCCCACTTGCCAAGGGATCAGGGCTATGCCCGTCAAGATCATCAGCACCGTCAGCAACCGACCCAGCTCAGAAGTGGGGGTGAGATCCCCAAACCCCACCGTGGTCATGGTAACGACGGAAAAGTAGAAAGCATCCAAAAAGGTGGCAAAAGCGCCAGGATTCACTGGATGTTCTACCTGGTAGATCAGCCCAGAGTAGACGAAAACAATGGCAAAGAGGGTGAAGAAAATGCGCAGCAAAATGCGGCTATCGGCGGAGATCACTTGCCCAAACAGGGTTTTGCCCTCTACCAGGCGCAGCAGCCGCAAAATGCGAAACCAGCGCAAGAGGCGGATGAAGCGAATATCGGTTAGCCCGGCAAAAAAAGGCAAAATGGCGAGCAAATCGATGAGCGAATACAAGCTCACGACATAGCGCAACTTCTGCGGGGCCGCTGCCAGTCGGAGCAGATATTCCACCACAAACAAGCCGAGAATGAGGCGATCCACCCGCTCCAGCCAAAGACGTACCTCAGGGGGAATGGGATAGGTTTCCACCACAAAGAAGGTGGACGAACAGAAAACCAGCGCCGCCACCAGCAAGTTCACCCAGCGGCTTTCCGGAGTGTCTTGATCCCCCCAATAGCGCTGGAGGATCCCAGAATGGGCAAGATCGAGATCAGCTTGGGTGGGGAGAGTGGTCACAAACGGGATCCAGCTGGGAAGATATCGAGAGAGTTTCCTTTCAACGCCCATCAGGCGCATACTAACTAAGCTAATGGAAACTAGCTCACAGAACGAACTTCCCCTAAGCAAACGTCCAGGCTTTGGGTGTTAATTAAGTGTTGAGTCGATGTTGCCTCCTATCGTACTGGCCTCGCAATCCCCTGCCCGCCGCCAATTGTTAAAGGCTGCCGGGATCCCTTTTCGCGTTCAGCCCAGCTATTTTGACGAAAGCCAAATCCAAAGCTCTAATCCGGTGGAGCTGGTCCAGAAGCTGGCCTCGGCGAAAGCCGAAGTGGTGGCGGCCCAGCAACGGGAGCCCGTCTTGGTCGTGGGGGCCGACTCCGTGCTCTACCTAAATGGCGAGATCCTAGGTAAGCCGCCCAATGCCCTAGAGGCGGAACGGCGCCTGCGGCAAATGCGGGGCGAAGTGGGAGAGCTCTACACAGGCCATGCCTTGATTGACACGAAGCAGAACCGCCGCCTCACCCACTATGCGGTGACGCGGGTGTTTTTTGCCAAGCCCAGCGACGAGGAAATCCGCGCCTATGTGGCCACCGGTGAGCCGCTCAATTGTGCTGGCTGTTTTGCCATCGATGGCCGCGGCAGCCTGTTTGTGGAGCGGATCGAGGGGTGCCCCGGCAATGTTATCGGGCTGAGCTTGCCCCTGCTGCGGCGCATGATGCAGGAGTTGGGCTATTCCCTCACCGATGCTTGGAGCTAGCCGTCGAGGTGTTGCTTGAGCAGGTCGTTGGCCAGCTTTGGATCTGCCCGTCCCTGAGTTTTTTTCATCAATTGCCCGACAAAGTAGCCGAAGAGCTTGGTTTTGCCCCCCCGATACTGCTGCAGTTGCTCGGGGTTTTCTGCCAGCACCTCGGCGATCATCTGCCCCAGCAGAGCGCTATCCGAGATTTGGGTCATGCCCTTAGCTTCCACCAGGGCGCGGGCCGATCCCCCTTTTTCCAGCAGTTCCGGCAGGATCTCCTTGGCGATTTTGCTGGAGATGGTGCCCTGCTCGATGAGGCCAATCAGCTCGGCCAGGGTTTCCGGCTTCAGGGCAATGTCGGGATAGTCCAGCTTGTGGGTGTTGAGGTAGCTGGCGATGTCGCTCATCATCCAGTTGGCGGCTGCTTTCGGGTCGGCACCGGCGGCGATCACGGCTTCAAAGTATTCGGCGGTGTTGCGTTCATCGCTGAGGTAGCGGGCATCGTACACCGAGAGGCCGTACACCTCCTGATAACGTCGCCGCTTCACACCGGGCAATTCCGGCAGCTCTGCCTGCCAGCGGGTTTTCTGCGCTTCGGTAACGCGAATGGGCGGCAAATCGGGCTCGGGGAAATAGCGATAGTCGCTGGATCCCTCTTTCTTGCGCATGCTGATGGTGCGCTGGCTGTTTTCTTCCCAAAGGCGGGTCTCTTGCACGATCCGCTCGCCCGCCTCCACAACCTTGACCTGGCGGTTGAATTCGTACTCGATGGCCCGTTGGATGGCGTTGAAGGAGTTCATGTTTTTAATTTCCACCTTCGTGCCAAAGGTCTGGGATCCCAGCGGACGCACCGAGATGTTCACATCACAGCGCAGGGATCCCTCCTGCAGGTTGCCATCGCACAGCCCGGCATAGCGCAGGATGCGGCGCAGCTCTTGCACATACTCGGCTGCCTCTTCCCCGCTGCGGATGTCCGGCTCGCTGACGATCTCGATGAGGGGAACCCCCGCCCGGTTGAAATCCACCAAAGAGTAGCTGGATCCCGATAGGCGGTCGCTGCCAGCGTGGACCAGCTTGCCCGCATCTTCTTCCATGTGCAGACGGGTGATGCCGATGCGCTTGGTACGACCGTCGCTGAGCTGGATCTCAATCCAGCCGTGGGTAGCAATCGGCAGGTCGTATTGCGAGATTTGGTAGTTTTTGGGCAAGTCGGGGTAAAAGTACTGCTTGCGGTCGAACTTGCTGTAGGGGGCAATGGTGCAATTCAAGGCCAAACCCGCTTTGACCGCGTACTCCAGCACCTTTTCGTTGAGTACCGGCAGGGTGCCGGGCAGGCCCATGCAGATGGGGTCAATCTGGGTGTTGGGGGGAGCGCCAAAGGCTGTCGCGCTGCTGGAGAAGATCTTGGAGCGAGTGCTGAGCTGGCAGTGAACTTCCAGCCCAATCACAGCTTCGTATTGCACTTTGGCGGGGGCAGCAACAGTCATGGGATAGGAAAAACTGGCGGTGTAACCATTCTAGTGTGACCTTGCAGGGATCCCAGCTCACAGACAGTTTCTGGGGACGGCAGCCCAGAACCCAGGACGAGGCCGGAGCAGCCCAGCTTGAAGCAGATCCTCAGAACAGCGAAACTTCCTCAAACGGTAGGGCGAATCTCAAAAGTGGGTAGACCTTCCGGCGGCTCGGAACGTTGCTCAATGGCCTCCACAACCGAACCGGGGCTGCCCTGTTGGCACCAGCGCAGCATCGCCTCCACCGCAGCAGGGGATCCTTCAAAAACGGCCTCGACGCGACCATCCCGCAAGTTGCGCACCCAGCCGCCAACACCGGCATTGCGGGCCATGGCTTCGGTGTGGGCGCGAAACCCCACCCCCTGAACCCGCCCCCGTACCCAGACGTGAACGCGAACCCTGTCACTCATGCCGACGGGGATCCCTCCGTTGTGCTGCAGGGTTCTGGCGACTCGGTCGGCTCCTCCGGAGTCTCTGAGGTCTGCCGATCCAGCCACCCCACAAGAACGTTGACCAGGGCAACCAAGCCTAGGAGCCCCAGCGAGATCCCACAGGCATACCCAATCGCTTGCCACAGCACGGAAGACATGAACCCAACCTCACGAACGCTTGTGCAGAGGATCCCACCCTTCATGCACCGTGACATCCTCCCGGCGCTCGTCCTACGGACAAAGCGCGGGCCACCCTTCCCGTCAGCAGGACGGAGTCCTTACCTCGCGGCTGGGCATTCCTGCCCCACGCCACTTGTCTGGGTCTACAACCCCCGACAGAACAACTGGACAGGCGGTTCCCCTTCCCCAGCCTCCCTGGCTACTGCCAGCTTGCAAAACAAGTCTAATCCACAGGGAACGGTGCATCGGCAGGCAGGATGGACTCCTGCACCCAGGAACCCCTGTCCACCGGACAAGAGCAAGAGGCATCTGGATCAATCCGGTACTTGTAGGTTACCGCCAGCATAAGTAGGTTTTACTACAGATTTCGCTCAACAGATTTCGCTCAGAGGTATGGCGGGGATCCCTGTATCCCGGTGCTCACCCTGCGGGTAGAGTGCAGGACTGATTGCCCCTGCACCCCCGTTAGTTACCGCTAGCTACACCGCCGGGAAGCCCCGCCCTCTATTAGTTAGTGGCTAGTGAATAGTGAATAGTCACTATCCACTAACCACTATCCACTATTCACTATCCAGGCTGAGGGTCGGGATGAAAGGCGGGGACATGATGTTTTGTCCTTACTGGTGCCATAAAAAGTAGCGGGGTTTTATACACTGCCGCTATAGACATCAAGTACAGGGGCGGGGCATCCCGTCCTTTTCGCGTTAGCGGGACGTAGTCCTTAAGCCCAGGAAATGTCCTTTTCGCGCTAGCGGCGCGGAGCGCTAACCGGAGTCACTGTTCGCGTCAGCGGGACGGAGTCCTTGAAGCCCCCACTCTCTCGCTTTAGCGGCGCGGAGCGCTTTGCATCAACATGAGTGCGGGAGTATGTCACTTAAAATGACTACACCAGTCTTGTTCAGCACCAATCTATTGGGTTAGCTTATGGGGGTGTGGGGGTAGCTAAGCCCCGCACTGTACCCGTAGGGTTAGTGCCGGGATACAGATACCCCCACATGGTGTATGATAGGAGTAGTTGCACAAAACGGCTTTTGCCGGAATCTGGTGCAACTACGCGGTAGGACATTCCGTGTCTGCTCGTGGAGGGTTCTTGCGTAGGCTCCCCGATGAAGCGAGAAGCCCGCTCCGTACTGCCAGCAGTCGGGGTCGGGAGTATGTCACCGCAACACCAGGGCTAGAGCAGTCCCTTGGGATCCCGTCTCGACCAACCGCAAGTCCCCCCCGTGGGCCTGCAGGATGCGCCTGGCGATATATAGCCCCAGACCTCCTGAGCCGGTTGGGTAGTGGTGGCCGGCAATGTGAATGGGCTGGGTCACGTAGGGTTGGGCCAACTCTCCTAGGGGAGCCGGCAAGCCGGGGCCATCATCCTGCACCTGGATCTGGCGGGGGCTGACAGTGAGCACCACTGCATGGCGTGCGTAGCGCAAGGCGTTGTCCACCAGATTCACCAGCGCCCGCTCCAGCTCTGCCTCATCGGCGTTGCCCCACCCTTCTCCTTCGACTCGCAGATCGATCCCCCGCTCCTGGGCCAGGGATCCCATGCGCTCGGCCACCTTTCTGGCCAGGGATCCCAGATCGCAAGGCCGAGGATGCAGCTCGATCTCTCCCCGCTCCAGGCGGTGGGCCTCCACCATTTTCTGCACCAGCGAGAGATTGTGTTGGTTTTCCTGCAGGATGCGATCCAGCAGAGCGCGACGTTGCTCCGGATCGAGCTGTTGATCCTGTTTGAAGGCGCTCAGCAGGTGCCCAAAGGCGATGAGGGGAGTTTTCAGGTCGTGAACGAGGGTGGCGGTAAAGGCTTCTCGCCGCATTTGGTCGATCTGGATCTGGCGCAGCAACTGGGCAAAAGCCTGCCGCAAGATCAGGGCTTCCTGGGGATCCCCGGGGCGGAGCAGCAGATTCCAACGGGCGGGCTGGTTGATCAAGGTTTCCAAATGAGCCAACTCGCGGGCCAGCAGGGTGAGGGGGCGCAAAATCATGGAGGACAGAGCATAGCCCACCACCGCCGACAGCACCGCCAGCAACGGGATCCACAGCAGCAGCAGGAGGATCCCTTCAGTGCTGAACTGCGTGTCGGGCCAGATCCACTGCACCGACAGGATGAAAACCAAGTTGGGGACGAACGAAAGGCTGGCAATGACCAATGCCACCTGGGTGCGCAAGCTGTGGGGAAAGCGGCGGCGCCAAAACTCAAGTACGCGGAGTGGTTGCTGTTTCAAACTCGGTGTGCTCGCTTTGACAAGACCTGCTTAAATAGTGAACCAACCGTAGGCAAAGAATAAACATCCCCTCACGGTCAAGGCTGAAGAGTTCTTTCCTAGGTCTTAGAATGACCGTTATGTCTTGAGCCACTTCATCCCCATGAATAAAGAAGGATGCCGTAACCCCAGCTTTTAGGATACCCAGCTACCCCATTCTTTAGAGAAGCCGCGCCGTATTCCGGTTGGCAAAGCTGTGGACATCACGGCAAAGAAAGACAGCTTGATCCCCAGGCGTAACCAACGTTGAGCAATCATAGTCGTTTCAGGTTAGGGTGAGGCGCCTGGGCCATTGAGAAAAGCCTTTGGCCGCATGCATTATTGCTCGGCAACGCTGACGCGACGACGCGACCAACGTTTTGGGTGTAGTGTCCCAGTTTGGGTCAAAGGACTACAAGTTCAACAGATCAAGATCGAGGGGCAGAGCGGAGCTCTCAAGCTCCTGAGGCATGAAAAAACCTCTGGGAGTCTGTCCGTGTTTCGACCCCAGAGGCTTCTTCTCTTCACTCCTCACCACTATTGAGCGTAGCCGCCCTTCCAAAGGCTGTCAAGCACTTTCCCATTGGGGTTGGCGTGTGGGAAATTGCGCTAGGGTGGCACTGCCGTACAGGATCATCTGCTGGGGCTGCAAGTTCACCCGGTCTACCCGCAGCTCAGTGCCTCGCAAGGCGAGCCGATCCAAATCCAGAAGCTCATTCAGGCAGCGTACCAAAGCTTGGCTCAAGGCTAGCTCCTCTTCTGTACCGCTTTCAAACACTGGATCTGTAAAGCGGATGCGACGCCGCTCCAGCACCTCAACCTGGGCGGAAAAACCGACGCAGAAAGCCCTGGCTTCTCTCTGCTGTACATTTGCCTGGAATTGCAGTCGTCGCGCCGGGGTGATGCTGATATGGACGTGATGGAAGGATAGGGGGCTATCATCCTGCTTTCCTAAGGCCAGCCTATTCAGCACAAAAGGTGTGTTAAACGATTGCGCCAGATCGTCTTCGCTCAGCACCACGCGCATTGTGGCCTGTACTGGCTGGCGCAGCTTGATCTTCCCCTGCCAAATTTGGCTGAAATCGATGGCCACCGCATTGCAGAATAGCTCCAGAGCCGAAAGCCTCAGGCCGTTGTACATCTGCAGATGCTGGCCCAACAGTTCAAAGCTGTCGATACGACCCTGCAACAATTTGGCAACAGGCTCCACTCGCACGCGCGCCTCCAGCCGCTCTGCATGCTTAAAGAGGGCACGAATGGCTGCGCCTACCCCTCGGCTAACCCAATCGACAGCCATGGGATTCTGCAGGGAAAGTTGGGGCAGGAGTCCTGTAGCCATGGGAAGAGGTAAAGAGCGCCTACAGGGATCATAACCAACCATTAAGAAAAGTTACAACCTTTGCCAACGGAGAGGCTGTTCTCTCAGGGGTAGGTGCGTCCCTCCTGCATAGCCGAGCGGGCCACGGCTGCGATCCCCTGGTCGGTGGCACGGGGCAGATGAAAGTACCGTCCGCCCGCCAATTCCGCCAGCTCGGCGCTGAAGCCGGTGGTTACAAAGCGGCTTTGGGAATCGATCAAAAGCAGCTTCAACCCCAGGGCGCGGATGCGCAGGGCGATCTCCCGCAGCTCTTGCTTGAGGTCGATGGGATCCGTTCCCGACTGGGGTTTGCCATCGCTCCGTCCCAAAGAGCGGCTGAGGGGGATGTTGGCCCGGCCATCGGTGAGGGCCACCAGCATCACCTGGCCCACGTCGCCGGCAGCACGGGCATTGACTCCCATGCGCACGGCTTGGGTGAGGGCATGGGCGAGAGGGGATCCCCCGCCGCAGGGCAGAGATTCCAAACGGCGGCGGGCCAGCTCAATGGAGCGGGTGGGGGGCAGCAGCACTTCGGCAGTTTCTCCACGAAAGGCGATGAGGGCCACCTTGTCGCGGTTCTGGTAGGCTTCTGTGAGCAGGCGCAGGGCCGCTCCTTTGGCCGCTTGCATGCGGTTGAGGGCCATGGAGCCGGAGGCATCCACCACAAAGATCACCAGGGCTCCGGCCTTGCGAACCAGCTTTTTGGCGCGGATATCGCTCGGTTCCACGACGACGGCGCGTCCCGGTTGTCGCTGGCGGCGGCTCTTCTGGTAGGGAGCAGCGGCTCGCAAGGTGGCATCGACGGCAATGCGGGGGTTGGATCCGTGGGGCAGGATGGGCTTGATGTAACGGCCTCGGTCGGCGCTGAACACCAGGCTGCGGGATCCCGTTTTTCCCTGCTGGTTGAGGGACTGGGCAAAGGCCAGCAGGCGCGGGTCCAGGGCCACCTGCTCAGGATCGAAAAAAAACTCTTGCGGCAGGCTGAGGCTTTCCGGCTGGGGATCCGTCTCCTCCTGGTCCTCGCCGGTGTCGTCGGAATTGCTTGGGGAAGGATCGGGCTGTTGGGATTGGGGTGGGGGGGGAGGCGGGGGCTGGTCGGGGTCGTAACGGGCGCGGGGCAGCAGCACCAGCTGCACGGCCTGCTGCAGATCCTCGGCCAGGAGGCGATCCCGCCCCTCCAGCGCCGCCAGGGCACAGGCGGCTCGCAGGGCAAATTGTTCTCCCCGGTGCCCTTGGACGTTGCCGCGGATGGCCTCCTGCACCAGGTAGAGGAGCTGTTCCCGCTGCGGCTTGACCTGGGGCAGCCACTCCCGCGCCAGGAGGATGCGGGTGCGGATTTCCTCCAGTTCCGCCTGGTGCTCGGCCAGGAAGGGCTCGGGAGCATCGACAAATTGCGTTGCCCGTTGGACAATTTCCCCTCGCTCTTCTAGGCTCAGCTCCTGCCCCACCGGCACCACCAGTGCCAGGCGATCCAGCAGGTGGGGGCGCAGGGATCCCTCTTCGGGGTTGTAGGTGGCCACCAAGAGAGGCCGGCAGGGGTGTTGCAGACTCAGCCCCTCCCGTTCCAGGCGGTTGACCCCATCCCCCACCACCGTCAGCAACAAGTTGACGATGGCGTCGTCCAAGAGGTTGATGTCATCCACATAGAGCACGCCCCGGTGGGCGGCAGCCAAGAGCCCTGGCTGGAAGACCGTTTCCCCCTGCCTGATGGAGGCCTCCACATCGACGGATCCCAGCAGCCGATCTTCGGTGACGCCCAGGGGAACCTGGACAAAGGGGGGCGATATCACTTGGGTGGGCGGCACCTCTCCGGCTGGGTAGCGAGCCTTGGCCCAGTCGGACCAGGTATCCGGCTGCGCTGGATCGTCGTTGCAATAGGATCCCTCAATCACCTCGATGGGCGGTAGCAAGGCGTGGATCCCTCTGGCCAAAACCGACTTGGCGGTGCCGCGAGGCCCCACCAGCACCACACCCCTTAGGCTGGGATCCACTGCTGCCAGCAGCAGAGCCAGCTTGGCCGCCTGTTGCCCCACTACAGCGGTGAGGGGAAAGGTACAAGGAGCGGATAGAGTTGCGGATCCCATGGTTGGCGGGTAGGCTTGGCGAGCAACGGTTCAATCGAGCAGATTCGCAGCGGAGCGGGAGCTGTACACCCCAGTCTATCGCTTGAGTGCTCCGCACCGCCTTTGCAACTGAGATTTTCTGGGGAGCATGCCTCTAACCCCCAAAACCCTGAACTTTGCTGAATTTACTGAGCTTTAGGCGGTTTGGCAAAAGTCATTGAGAGGGATATAGTAGACCAAGTTTCCCCCTGATCCTTGAGTCCACCGCAACGGTTGCCGGGAAGTGAAGGGGGAAAGCGCTCGGGGGGTATTCCTCAGGGCTTTGCGGGATACCGCCTTCCTGCTCAGAGATAGGCAGGATGCGATCGCTTCTTTCCTGAACCATGTTCAGGAGAGTTCAGCGTGAATGTATCAGGTTCCAAACCGGCTCCAGACAGTTCCCCAAGCCCTCTCCCAAGGGGAAGGGGTAGGTCGGAATCAAGGCCACCAATGGCCTACGGCGACTGGGAATACCCCTGGTGAGCCGCCGCTGTTTGGTGGTCATCTTCTGTTCAAAATGGGCATCACTTCAGCGGGTTGCAATCATCACGTGTTTGGTGATTTGGTAGTCGCGCACCGCTTCTGCCGAGAGATCTTTGCCAAATCCCGATTGCTTAAAGCCGCCATGGGGGGCCTCAGAGGCAATGGGAATATGGTCGTTGATCCAGACGGTGCCGAACTCCAGATCGGCGGCCAACCTCATCGCTCGTCCGATGTCTTGAGTCCACACAGAAGCCGCCAGCCCGTATAGGACGTCATTGCCCAAGCGTAGCGCTTCCGCTTCTTCGCGAAACGAGCCGAGCGTGAGAACCGGCCCAAAAACCTCACTCTGTACGATCTCCGCTTTTTGATCGACATTGGCAATCACCGTGGGTTCATAGTAGTAGCCCTGGGCAAGCTGGGAAGGGATCCGACCGCCGGTCAGCACCTTGGCTCCCTCTGCTTTGGCCCGCTCCACAAATCCCATCACCCGCTCCCGCTGGGCTGCTGAGACCAAAGGCCCCATCTCCACTCCCGCCTCGAAAGGGGATCCCACCGTTACTTTGCGCATGGCTTCTACAATGGCCTCTTGCGCCTGCGCCAGCTTGCTCTCGTGCACATAGACGCGGGTGGCTGCCGTACAGTCTTGGCCGGTATTGACGGTGGCAGCAAATGTGGCCTTGGCAGCAACGGTCTCTACGTCCGCATCCTCGAAGACGATAAACGGCGCTTTGCCCCCCAGTTCCAAATGCACCCGCTTCAGGGTATCTGCCGCTGTCCGCATCACCTGCTTGCCGGTGGCGGTAGAGCCGGTAAGGCTGACCATGCGCACCTGGGGGTGCTCCACCAGGGCTTGGCCGGTGGCATTGCCTCCGGTAACGATATTGACTACCCCGGGCGGGATCCCAGCCTCGGCGATCAGTTCCCCCAGCATCAGGGTGGTCAGGGGGGTGGCAGGAGCGGGCTTGAGCACCACCGTACAGCCGGCGGCCAGGGCGGGGCCGATCTTCCAGACGGCCATCATCAGCGGATAGTTCCAGGGGGTAATTTGAGCGCACACCCCCACCGGCTCTTTGCGAAAGAGGGAGGTGTAGCCCTTGGCATATTCCCCGGCGCTAAAGCCATGGATGTCGCGGGCGGCAGCGGCGAAGAAACGCAGATTATCCACCGCAAACGGCAAATCTCCCCCCAAGCTGAGGAACTCGTAGGGCTTGCCGGTGTTTTCCGATTCCACACGAGCCAGTTCTGGGGCACGAGCCTCGATCAGATCTGCCAATTTCCAGAGGGCCAGGGATCGCTCGCCGGGGGTGAGTTTCGACCAACGGCCATCGTAGAAGGCTGTTTGGGCGGCCTGCACCGCCCGATCCACATCGGCAGGGCTGGCATCCACCACCTCTGCCAGTTTCTCGCCGGTGGCCGGGTTCTCGATGGTCATCAACCCCCCCCCTTGGCTATCGACCCATTGGCCGTCGATCCAGAGTTTGTAGGCCATAGCGATGTCCTCAACAGCTTGGTGAAATGGCTCTCCCCATTGTGCCGAATCTTTTTGGCTCGGCTTGAATCATAAGCTTCATTCAACTTTGGCAACTTTGGGGTGCAGAGATGGGATCCTTTGGGATTGGGATGGCCAAAACGGCTATTCGCAAAGCGGGCCGTAGACTGTGGCCAACGGCGCACTGGTGAGGATCCCGCATCTGCTAACTAACGGAGGTGCAGGGGCAATCAGTCCTGCACTCTACCCGCAGGGTGAGCACCGGGATACAGGGATCCCCGCCATACCTCTGAGCGAAATCTGTAGTAAAACCTACTTATGCTGGCGGTAACCTACAAGTACCGGATTGATCCAGATGCCTCCCAACAAGCCGCTCGCGGTAGCGGGACGGAGGCCTTGCTGTTGGCGTGGCTGGAGATTGGCCGGGACGTATACAACTACACTTTGCGGGAAACCTAAGGAGTGGATAGCATCTTGCTCTTGGCCGGTGGACAGGGGTTCCTGGGTGCAGGAGTCCATCCTGCCTGCCGATGCACCGTTCCCTGTGGATTAGACTTCCCTGTGGATTAGACTTGTTTTGCAAGCTGGCAGTAGCCAGGGAGGCTGGGGAAGGGAAGCCACTTGTCCAGTCGTTTTGTCGGGGGTTGTAGACCCAGACAAGTGGCGTGGGGCAGGAATGCCCGACCGCGAGGTAAGGACTCCGTCCTGCTGACGGGAAGGGTGGCCCGCGCTCTATCCACAGGACGAGCGCCGGGAGGATGTCACGCATCCACCCTAGCTCTGGATTGGGAAGGATGGCCAGCGCTTTTGCACAGGCGCAGCAGGGCACAGTCTCAGTACCCTGGTTGATTGAGTCAATGCAGAGGTGGGATCCCTCTGTTGGGATAGCCGTTAGGGAGGCAGGTTCACGATGCAACTGCGAACAGCTCTGCCGCTGTTGTGCCTTTCTCTCTTGGTAGCTGCTTGCCGGCCCGGCGGGCCACCTCGCAGCATGGGGGGTGAAGGGGGCGGAGAAGGCCAACCCACACCAGTGGCCGTCGGCAGGGTAGAGGAACAGCAAATCGAAGAGACTTCAGAGTTCATGGCCAGCCTCGGATCCCAGCAGGTGGCCAGTATCCGCCCTCAGGTCAGTGGACAGGTGACCCAGGTGTTCGTGCAGCTGGGATCCCAGGTGGCTGCCGGAGCCCCTCTCTTTGAGATCGACAGCCGGCAGCAACAGGCAGCGGTGGCCGGCCAAACGGCGGGGATTGCCGCAGCCCAAGCCAACCTGGAGAGCGGCCGGGCCGTGCTCAGCCAGTTGCGGGCGGATCGGCTGCGGCTGGAGGCAGCGGCGGAGTTTGCCCGGGAGCAGCACGAGCGCAACCTGCGCCTCTTGGCCGAGGGGGCCATCAGCCAGGCGCAAGCGGATCAATCCAGCCGCGACCTGCGCCAGGCGGAGGCGGCTTTGGCGGCGCAACAGGAGCAGATCCGCGCTCAGGAGGCCGCGATCTTGCGGGCAGAGCGGGAGGTGCAGCGAGCCCAGGCCGAGGCGGAGCGGCAACAGGTGCAACTGCAGTTTTTCCAGGTTACAGCTCCCTTTGCCGGCATTGTGGGGGATGTTTTGGTGCGGCAAGGGGACTACGTGACGCCTCAGACGGTTTTGACCACCTTGACCCAAACCCAGGCGCTGGAGCTCAACCTCAACATCCCGTTGCAGCGGGCCCCCCAGCTGCGCATTGGCACGCCGGTGCAGATCCTGGATAGCCGCGGCGAGGTGATCGGCAGCAGCCAAATCTCTTTCATTGCTCCCGAAGCCAACGCCGCCACGCAATCGGTGCTGGCCAAGGCTCTTCTGGAGAACCCTGCCGGCCAGTTGCGCTCGGCCCAGTTTGTGCGGACTCGGGTCATCTGGGAGGAGCGGCCGGCCTTGCTGGTGCCGGTGACGGCGGTGGCCCGCTTGGGGGCGCAAACCTTTGTCTACACGGTGCAGACAACGGAGCCGCCAGCAGAGGGCATGCCCCCGGGGGCGGTGGCGGTGCAAAGGCCGGTACGGCTGGGATCCATCTACGGAAACAGCTATGAGGTGCTGGAGGGTTTGGAGGCCAATGAGCCAATTGTGCTGAGCGGCCTGCAGAAAATCCGCGATGGCGCCCCGATTGTCGATGAGGTGCTTTTTCAGCAGAGGATGCAGCCACAAGGGGGAGGGAGACCTCCTGGATCCCCGCCCTAGGTCCTCTCTCTCCGGCGGTTTCCCAACTCAGCTATCCCCTTTCACTCCTCACTGCGCTGGACTATGTTTGTTGACTTTTTCATTCGCCGCCCTGTTTTTGCCAGCGTCTGCTCCATCCTGATCGTGCTGGTGGGGGCGGTGAGCATTCCCCTACTGCCGGTGGACTACTACCCACAGGTGGCGCCGCCAGCGGTGAGGGTGACTGCTGTTTATCCTGGGGCCAACGCCGAGACGGTGGAGACGGCGGTAACCAATGTGCTGGAGCAGGAGATCAACGGCGTCGAGGGTATACGGTCTATCGCCTCGGTGAGCAGCAGCAACGGCACCAGCCAGATCACCGTTACCTTCAGCCCGGATCGGGATCTGGACACGGCGGCTGTGGATGTGCAGAACCGGGTGGCGCGGGCCCAGGGCCGGCTGCCGGCGGAGGTGATCCAAAACGGCATCAGCGTGGAAAAGGCCGGCGACAGCGCCTTTGTGCTGGTGTTGGCGCTGCGCTCAGAGGCGGGGGAATACGACGAGCTGTTTTTGAGCAACTACGCGGAGCTGTTTGTGCGGGATGCTTTGCGGCGCATCCGCGGCGTCAGCGATGTCATCATTTTCGGGGAGCGCACCTATGCCATGCGCATCTGGCTGGATCCGACGCGGCTGGCCAGCTATGGTCTGACAGCTCTGGATGTGGTAAACGCAGTGCGCCAGCAGAATATCCAGGTGCCCGCCGGCCAAATTGGCGGCCAGCCCAGCCCCCCGGATCAGGAGTTTCAGATCAGCGTCCAGGCCACGGGGCGGCTGTCGCAGCCGGAGGAGTTCGCCCAGATCGTTCTCAAGGCCAACGCCGATGGCAGCTTGGTGCGCATTGCCGATGTGGGCCGGGTAGAGCTGGGGGCCCAAAGCTACGATACGTTCTTCCGCATCGGGGGGCAGGAGGCGGTGGGGATCGCCATCACCCAACAACCGGATGCCAACGCCCTAGAGGTGTCGCGGCAGGTGCGGCAGACGTTGGCGCAGCTGGCGGAGAGTTTTCCGCCCGGCTTGATCTACGAGATCCCTTTCGACGCCACCCTGTTCATTACCGAGTCGGTGCAGGAGGTGATTTTTACCCTGCTGCAGGCTATTGCCCTGGTGGTGCTGGTACTGTTCATCTTTTTGCAAGATTGGCGCGTCACCCTCATTCCCACCGTTACAATTCCGGTGGCGCTGCTGGGGACCTTCGCCTTTGTGCGCCTGTTTGGCTTTTCCATCAACACTTTGACTCTGTTCGGCCTCACCCTGGCCACTGGCTTGGTGGTGGACGACACCATTGTGGTGGTGGAGAATATCTCCCGCTACATCCGCGACCGCGGCATGCGGCCTCTGCAGGGGGCCTCGGCGGGGATGAACGAGGTGTTGGGGGCGGTGATCGCCACGACGCTGGTGCTGCTGGGGCTATTTGTGCCTGTTGCTTTCTTTCCTGGCACCAGCGGTCGCATCTACCAGCAGTTTGCCGTCACCATTGCCGTGTCGGTTTCGCTGTCCACGTTTAATGCCATTACCTTGGCTCCGGCTTTGTCGGCGCTGCTAATTCGCCCCCGCTCAGAGCAGATGTTTTGGCTGCTGCGCTGGTTTGACCGCGCCGTGGAAGGGATCCGAGCGGCCTACTGCCGCCTGCTGGAGCTGGTGGTGAAGCTGCGGCTGTTGGTGGTGACGGGGTTTATTGCCTGTTTGGGCCTCACCTACTGGCTGTTCCAAATTGTGCCGACGGGGTTTGTGCCGGATGAGGATCAGGGCTTTTTCATCACCATTGTCCAGGGGCCGCCGGGGGTTTCCCTTCACTACACCGACGGGGTGATTCGGCAAGCCACAGCCGTTTTGGAGGGGATCCCTGAGATCGAAAATCGGGTGATCGTGGGGGGGTTCAGCTTTACCGGGCCCTCGCCGGGGAATGGGCTGATCTTTGCCACCCTCAAGCCCTGGGAAGAGCGGCGGCAACCGGAGCAATCGGCGCAAGCGATTGTCAACCGGCTATTTGGGCCTTTTTTGGGCGGGATCAGCCGCGCATTGGTGATCCCGATCCTGCCGCCGGCCATTCCCAATTTGGGGGTTGCGGGCGGGTTTACTTTCCAGCTTCAGGATCGGGGGGTGAACGATTTCAACCTCTTGGAGCAGACGGCCAACACCCTGTTTTTTGTGGGCAACTCGCCGCCCCAGCCGGGCCAACCCCTCTTGGGCTTGCGGATTAACCCGCCCACCTTCAACGCCAATTCGCCGCAGCTAGAAGTACAGGTGGATCGGGAGATGGCCCAGTTGTTGGGGATCCCTCTGTTGGATGTCTTCGGCACGCTGCAAACGCTGTTGGGGGGCACCTACGTCAATGATTTCGACCTGTTCAACCGCAATTACCGGGTCTACGTGCAGGCAGATCAGATCTTCCGGGCCAACCCAGAGAGCATCGGCCAGTTCTACGTGCGCGGGGGCCAGGGGCAATTGGTTCCGCTGAGCACTTTGGTGCAGGTGGAGGAGACCACCGGCCCGGCCATCATCAACCACTTCAACCTCTTCCGCTCGGTGGAAATTCAGGGCAGCGCCCTGCCGGGCTTTAGCTCAGGGCAAGCGATTCGGGCTATGGAAACTCTAGCCGCCCAGTTGTTGCCGCAGGGGTTTGGCTTCGAGTGGTCGGGCCTGTCGCTGGAAGAAATCGAGTCGGGAGGACAGGCGCCGCTGATCTTTGCTTTGGGCTCGGTGTTCGTCTTCCTGGTGCTGGCGGCGCAATTTGAGAGCTATGTGGATCCCTTGATCATTTTGTTGGCGGTGCCGCTGGCGGTTCTTGGGGCTCTTTTGGCGCAACTGCTGCGGGGCTTGACCAACGACGTCTTCTGCCAAGTCGGGTTGGTGATGTTGATCGGGCTGGCCAGCAAAAACTCCATCTTGATTGTGGAGTTTGCCAACCAGTTGGTTGCCCAAGGGATCCCCCTGGTTAAGGCTGCAGTGCAGGCGGCAGAGACCCGCTTCCGCGCGATTCTCATGACGGCCTTGAGCACCATACTTGGCATTTTCCCGCTGGCAGTGGCCAGCGGGGCCGGGGCCGCCAGCCGTCAGTCTCTGGGCACGGCGGTGATCGGCGGCATGTTCGTCTCGACAATGCTCAGTTTGCTGGTGGTGCCGGTGCTCTATGTCGTGATCAAGGGGATCCAGGTGCGAATTTTGGGGGGATCCCCTTCACCTGTGGATCTGGCGCATTTGCCGCCGCCGGAGGATCCCAAAGAGGTGCTGCCTGGTGGCGACAGCGTTGGGTAGGTAGCCAGGGGAATCTGCTTGATGCTTGTCTTTTGGCGGAAAAGTTCCGTTGCCTTGCTTCCTAGCTCTCCCTTCGGGAGAGATTGGGGGTGGTCGCGGAAGCGGCGCAGGGCGTTTGGGCGGCACCGCGGAGCAGTTGAGAAGTGTCTTAGTCTAACTTGAAATGACTGTACACCTTGGTTCCGTACTGCAAAGGACTTCCAGCGCTTTTGCACAGGTTTGGGGAGGCTCTCGTTCATCGCTTTCTCATCCACCGCAGGCCCTGTCCTCGAGCAGTTCGGACTCGGCTTCGCTGGGCATTTTTTCCCAGAACTGAGCCAGGTGTTGCAGGCCCACAAAGCCCAACTGCCAGAGGATCAAGGCTAGAGGGCCGTGCTGCTGCCGTTGGATCTTCAGGGCCAGAGCCAGTTGTTTGGGCTTGAGGAGCTGTTGCTGCTCAGCAAACTGGCAGAACTGTCGATCCCATTGGCTAAGGGCTTGTAAATCCGGCAGGGTCGGTTCCATAGGTTTGGCCGGGCAGGAAAGGATTGAATGTCGAGGATCGGGATCCTCGTACTGATTCTGGGGATCTTCTTGCGGATCCCTTGCAACAGGTTTCTTCCAGGGTACGTGAGCGCCCAGGCATCCCCAAGGCCAGTTCGGGCAGAGAGCACTGAGCTTTGTTGCAAAGCTTGCTTATAGGTCCTGGCAGGATAGTCTATCCCCAGGGGTCGTCGTCGAAGGGACTATCTGACCAATAGCCACTCTGCTGGGATGGGGGGGGCTGTTGGGGGAGAGGAGGCGTGTAGGCAGGGGGTGGCGTTGGGATGGGGGTGGGTTTTTCCAGATCCTCAAGTCGAGGCAGGTCGGCGGGCTTGGGCTCGACACCAAGGCTTCTCAGCTTGGCTTGCGTTTCTTGCACTTGCGCATTGAGCTCTTCCAGGTAGGCGCGGTAGTGGTTGGCAGCTTCCAGGTACTGCTTGGCTTTCTTTTCATTTTCCCGGACGACCGCCTCCAGTTCTTTGGTGCGAACGGTGTAATCGGCCTCTTGATTGGTGAGGTTTTCGATGGCTTGGTTGAGTACAGCCCGCCGTCGCTCCAGTTGGGCTACAATTTCCGACAACTGTCGTTCTCGCTCGCTAAGGCTGCGTTCCCGGTTTTGAGTTTGTTCCAGTTGAAAGCTGGCCTGGCTGAGCTGCTCTCGCAAATACATCACCTGGGGCTCCGTCTCGTTGCGTTCCTGTTGCAACTCAAAGACCCGCGCTTCCAAGTGATCTTTTTCCTGCTGCAACACTTCCCGCTCGTTCAAAAGACGGGTGTAGAGCTGGTTGAGAAAGTCCACCTCCATCACCACTTGGCTAAGCTGAGTGGCGTATTCCCCAACCAAAGCCAACTCCCGAGCGAGGTTTTGGGTTTCACTGGTGGCTTGATCGGTGAAAAACTGGGGAAGTTGGGTGGTTTCTCTGAGGCGTTGGGTAAATTGCTTGAAGCGGAAAGAAAAGTTGCTCGCCATTGCCGGTGCGGTAGCCTCGAAGCTCAGGGGAATGCCGATGGTTCGATTTCACGATGTCTGGATTGCTTCCAATCTAACATTGAGCTACAGCTTTTGCGGAAGCTTGCCTTAGGTGGGATCGGGGGGAGTTTCAGGGGCCGGCATGGCAACTTCCCCAGAGGGATCCCGCTTCTCGGATTCCGGCTGGGGGTTTTCTGTCGCTCTGTTTTTATCCTTGTCTTTTTGGTCTTTCGAGGTGCCTTCTGAATCCTGGCCGGAGATGCGGCGCAGCAGCCGTTGCAGGAGTGGGCTGCGGCGATCGCCGAGGACGGAGAAGCGGCTTTCAATCTCCTCGACGGGGACGGGATCCATTTGAGCCAGCTCCGGCTCGCTGAGGAGGAGTACCCGTATCGTTGCAATGGGGATCTGCAAGAACAGGTTGGATCCCCAAAATCCAAAGGCAGCTATGGCTAGGCCTGCCAGACGGGTGCCGTTGCCAGGGGTGAGCGGGGCAAAGAGGGGGGCAAAGTCGTAGAGGCGCTCACCGACTTCCAGCATCAGGATTGCCGCCAACAGCGTCAAAATCTTATGTTCGGGGCTGAGGAAGGCGGCCAAGATGCGGCGCTGGTCGGGGGTAAGTTCTTCCGGGGGGACAGAGGCCACCCACAGGCTGAAGATATCCAATGGCTTGCGCCACTGCAGGGCAAAGACCGGCCCAATGCCCACCACGGCCACCCAGGCCTGCTCTACCCCCACCGGCAGGAGGGGATCCCCTGTGGCCAGCCCGATCAGGGTCAGCCCCACCCACAAGGGGAAGAGGAGGATGCCGGCGGCATGGATCCAGAGGAAAGGTTCCTGCCAATGGCTGCGCATGGGGAGATGCCAAAAGGGACGGGGGAGAGCAGGGCTAGGGGCGGGATTTGTCCACCACTTCCAATTCTGTGAGGCGGAAGGTGACTAATTTGTCCCAGTTGCCGCCTTCAAAGAGGACAGCGGCATGGTTGTCGGTAACCCGCTGTACCTGGCCCTCAAAGCAGTAGTAGGTGTCGTTGGGGTTGATGACCCGCACGGCAACGCCGGGGTAGATCGGGGGAAGGGCTTCGAGGAGGGTTGGGGTTGGAGTCGTGTTCACGTTTCAGCTATCCTCTTTTTTTGCAGAAGCTCTGCCTTACTATTATGGGGGAAAGCCCCTCTCTTGCCGAGTCTCCCCCTCGTTGAGCTTCTTCCCACAGCGGTTCGCCGAGGGTTGGGCAATGGCTGAGGTGTGGCTGCCAGCCCGCTAACGGGAAAGGAGCCTGTACTGCAACTTCGACGGTCAACACAGCTCCCCCTCAAGGCCCCAGACCATGGCTACCGGCGCACAGTCTTCCCCCTCCCAAATCTGGCATGTGTTGGTGATCGATGATGAACAAGGACGGCGGGCTGTGGCCCTCAGTGCTGCCACCTATTCCATCGGCAGGGATCCCAGCAATGCGATTGTCATTCATTCGGCGGCGGTTTCCCGGCAACACGCGCTGCTGCTGCGGCTACCCCAAAAAGATGGCCAGTATACCTACCGGCTGCTGGACGGCAATATCGAGGGCAAGCGCAGCACCAACGGCGTCTCGGTGAATGGGCAGAGATGTTTGAGCTGGGATCTCAAGGATGGGGATCAGATCCTGTTGGGGGATCGGGTGCGGATGCAGTACTGCATTCGTCGGTTGTCGGACGAAGATTTTCAGCAGTATCTCCAGTCTGTAAGCTTTCGCAGCGTGAAGGCGGAGGTGGTGGATCGACGCTCCACAACCATGCAGCGGTTTGATCCGCCCTCGATGCAGGCAATTTTGCCCCAAGAGGAGACGACGGAGAGAATTGACGTGAAGCCTCAACGCCGCAATCCGCTGCGGCTGCTGTTGCAGACCCTCTGGGGGCGTTTGAGGGGAAAGCTGAGATAATTTAGCCCTCAGGAATGCCCACCCGTTCTGAGTCTGGGAGCGATGACGCGGTCTCGTCGGCGCCGACTTTGCGCTCTTGCTCTGACGCTTCTGCCTGCAAGTCCAGGAGGGAGGGGGAGTTGGCTTCCTCGATCAACACTCCCCGCAGCCAGAGGGGAGCGACAAAGGTGGTGGCAATCACCATGACGATAATGCTGACATCGAGGGCATCGGAGAGAACCCCACTGGCGGCCCCCACACCGGCAAACACCAGGCCCACCTCACCCCGGGGAATCATGCCCACTCCGATGGCGTAGCGGTTGATGCCCGGCTTGCCAAAGGCCCCCAAGCCCGCTGCTAGCTTGCCCACAATGGCAACTCCGATCAAGAAGACGGCAATGATCAGCCCCTCTCGGTTGACGGGGAGGGTGGGGTTGAGTACGGCAAGGTTGGTTTTGGCCCCAACGCAGACGAAGAAGATGGGCACCAGTAGGTCGGAAATGGGCTTGATCTGTTCTTCCAGCTCTTGCCGTTTCTCGGTTTCGGCCAAGATTAAGCCAGCGGCAAAGGCGCCCAAAATCGCTTCTAGATGAATGATTTGCCCCACATAAGCCAGCAGAAAGGCCAGCACGAGGGCGGGCAGAAGGGGGTTACCTCGGGTCTTCAGGCTGTTGAGAAGGGCCACAAAGTAGGGGCTGAGAAGGCGCCCCAAAACAATGGAGCCGACCAAGAAGACGATGGCACTGAGGATGATGATGCCGATATCGGAAAGGTTGACTTCTCCGTTTTTGGCCAAGCCCGCCACCACGGCCAAGATGATGATGCCCAACACGTCATCCAAGACGGCGGCGCCGATGATCACCTGTCCTTCTGGGGAGGTGAGTTTTTGCAGCTCGGCCAAGACGCGGGCGGTGATGCCGATGCTGGTTGCTGTGAGGGCAGCGCCGGCAAATATGGCGGGGATAACGGGCACATGAAACAGGTAGAGCAAGCCCAGGGTTCCGGCCAGGAAAGGCACAGCGACCCCGATGACGGCTACGGCTGCGGCTTGAGGGCCGACCCGCAACAGCTCGGCCAGATCCGACTCGAGGCCGATTTCAAACAAAAGGACGATCACCCCGATCTCGGAGAGGATGTCGATGATCTGGCTTTGGGAGGAGAACACCTGTACCAGGGATCCCTCGTCGAGTCCGGCAGTGGCTTGCAGAAGTTGCATCAGTGCTGAGGATTGAGCCAAGGTGTGCAGCTCTTGGCCGGAAACTTGTCCTTCCGGGAAGACCAACAACCCCAGCGCGGAGGCCCCTACCGCGACGCCCCCCAGCAGTTCTCCCAACACGGGGGGAAAACTCAGGCGAACGGCGATTTCTCCGGCAATACGGCTGGCCAGATAGATGACCACCAGAGCCATCAGCACCGCCGCCAAGATCAGGGGTAAAAGATTGGCAGCCCCTTCCGGTTCAAGGGGGGCAGCGGCTTCAACAGCAAGCAACACTGAATCTAGGTTGTTCAACAGCAAGATCTCACCCTCAAATGATGAACAGCTTTTTGTCTCGGGCCGGCCCTGGTGGGAACGCTGCCGTTCCCATTCCTTTCGCCCTTCTGCTGGAAGACTGTTACAGAAGCTAACCTCCCTTGGGAACTGTTGGCAACGCCCAGGTAGGCACTCTTATACTCCAGATAATTGAACGCTACCTGCACCTGCACATCAAGCCAGAGCAGACCGGGGTGCATATCGTCAACAAACTATTGCGGCGGCTGGGGTTAGAGCCAAAAGCGATTGCCCGCCCGGGGACAACCGAGCGAGAGCGGGTGTACCAAGTGGTCTCAAGCGAATTGCGGACTGCCCTGTTGGGGGCATACCGTCGCCGGTTGGACAGCCTACGTCCACCGTTTTCATCCAATAATCTGGAGGTAAACCTAAATCGTGGACGGGGTGTCAGTACAGAACTCCCACTAGTCATGCCAATCGGTGTAGTTAGGAGCACACCTGGTCATAGGCAATCCCTGTGGCTCCCAACGTTCCCCCCAGCGCCGCCTGATACCGTTGTCCCCAGTGGCACAGCCATTGATCTCGCCCCGCTGGTGCAATGAATGTGATGCCGGTCGGTAAACCGTTGGGCTGTCTGCCGTTTGGTACTGCCAAAGCACACAGGTCGAGTAAATTGACAAAGTTGGTGTACCGTCCCAACTTGCGATTCAGGGCGATGGGATCGGCCAGCACTTCCGCCACCCGGTAAATCGTCCCCGTAGTCGGCAAAACCAGCAGGTCCATCTCCGCCCATTGCGCCTCGGTTTCCCGTTTCAGCGCCGCCAGACGGTACATATCCCGGAACACCCGCACCCCAGAAATGGCCTCACCCGCCAAGATAATTTGCCGCACCACCGGGTCAACCCCCACCTGAGACTGGCGGAGAAATTCCCCCACTGCCGCCGTGCGTTCGGCCAACCACGCCCCCTCGTACAACAAATCACCCGCCGCCAAAAACGGCAGGACATCCACCGTGACCAAGGTACAGCCCAACCCTGCCAACCGAGTCAACGCCTGCTGGTAATTGTCTGCCGCCGCCTGATTCCCAAAAAAATCCAGCTGCTCCCTAGGCGGCACTCCCACCCGCACCCCCGGCGGTTGATCCGTCCACTGGGGCGAGCGAGAAAACGGGTCCAGCAGGTCAAACCCAGCAGCCACCTGGAGAATCGCCTCGGCATCCCGGCACGTCAGGGCAAAGATGGACACACAATCCAAACTCCGCACCGCGGGCACCACCCCCTGGGTGCTCAGGTAACCCCGGGTCGGTTTCAAGCCCACAATTTGGTTAAACGCCGCTGGCACCCGCCCCGAACCCGCCGTATCCGTCCCCAAACTAAAACTCACCAGCCCCGCCGCCACTGCCACCGCTGACCCGGAACTTGACCCCCCCGGAATGTACTCCGGGTGAAAGGGATTGCGGCAAATACCATAGGGCGAACGAGTACCCACCAACCCCGTCGCAAATTGATCCATATTGGTTTTACCGATGGGTATGGCCCCGGCAGCCAGCAATTTTGCCACCACCGTCGCCGACTCCTTGGGCACATAAGCAAAACTGGGACACCCTGCCGTCGTCGGCACCCCCGCCCAATCCACATTGTCCTTGATGGCAAAGGGAACCCCGTATAGGGGCAACTGGCTCGGTTCGGTTTGGGTCAACGCCTGCGCCCGCCGTAAACTTTCCTCCCTGGGAGCCAAATAAATCCACACGGCCGGGTCAGCATAGCGTTCAATCCGTTCATACACCGTTTCCACAACGTCCACCGGGGTCACCTGTCCCGTGCTGTACGCCTGGCGCAAGGATTGCAAATCAAGGCTCAGGATCATCCATCGTCCCCAAAAGTTACCAAAGCGGCAGGGTAGTCAACGTAGGCCCTAACCCAACCGTCTCAGGACTGGAAGGGCATGAAGAAACCGGAACGCCTAGACAAGCACCGCTGCCTAAGCCACCAACGCCGGAGCAGGGGCATCCGCCCGTCCTTGTTGCCGCAGGATGCGCACCAATTCATCCCGGTAGTCATGAAAAGCTGGATGGCGTTTGATGGCCATCACCCCCAAACTCCGATCCGGCAATTCCACATGTATCTCCCGACAAATGCGCCCTGGACGAGCACTCAACGCCAAAATCCGGTTGGCCAAAAATACCGCCTCTTCCACATCGTGGGTGATCATGAACACCGTGAGACGGGTACGCTGCCACAGTTGCACCATAAATTCATACATGGTTTCCCGGGTGTGCAAATCCAACGCCCCAAACGGCTCATCCAGCAACAGAATTCGTGGTTCGGTTGCCAACGCTCGAGCAATCGCCACCCGCTGTTTCATCCCCCCAGACAACTGCCGGGGCAACGCTTGGGCAAACGCCGTCAACCCCACCACCTCCAGGTAATACTGCGCCTGTTCCCGCCGCACCTGGGGGGAAATCCCGTGCAATTTCAGGCCAAACTCCACATTCTCCTGCACCGTCATCCAGGGGTACAGAGAGTAATGCTGAAAAACGATCCCCCGGTCTGCCCCCGGCCCGGTCACCCGCTGCCCATCAATCCACACCCCACCACGCGTCGGCTGATCCAACCCGGCAATCTGCCGCAACAGAGTGGACTTACCCGAACCCGAAGCCCCCACCGCACAGACAAACTCCCCGGCAGCCACTGAGAAATTAATATCTTCCAGGGCTACCAACGTACCCCGCTTGGTCGGGAAATGCTTGCTCAACTGTCGCACCTGTAAAAACATGAATGAACCTCCAAATTAGCAATAGAAAAACTCATTTGGTATCCGCCCAAGGACAGGTCAAGCGCACCAAATATTGAAACAACAAATCCAACACCAATCCAATCAGGCCAATCACGATAAGGCCCACAAAAATTTCATCCGTCCGTAAAAATCTGCCTGCCAAACTAATCCGTCGCCCCAACCCCTCGGTTGCCGCTACTAATTCCGCCACAATCACCAACTGCCAAGCCGCCGCCAAATTGATCCGACAGGCATCCAAAATCCCCGGCAGCACGTGGGGAAAAATCACTTGCATCACCGTCGCTACTCGATTTCCGCCTAGCATATAAGTGGTTTCAATTAACTCTTTGGGCACAAATTTCACCGTATCCATCACCATCAGCGCATTGAAAAAAAACGTGCCAATAAAAATCAGCGTCACCTTAGGTGCTTCTCCCACCCCCTGATACAAGATCAACAGGGGAATAAATGCCGGAGCAGGCATATAGCGCATCAGCCCAAACAAGGGTTCTAGCAACGCCCGCACACTGGCAAAACTTCCCATCACCAATCCCACCGGAATTGCCACCAACGCCGAGAGGGTAAACCCGGCCCCGATCCGCCCCACACTCGCCCAGGTATCCTGCCACAACTCTCCCGAACGCCCCAGACGAATCGCCGCCTGTACCACCTGTCCCGGCGAGGGCAAAAACTTTGGGTCCACGGCCCCCACCCAGGTCACCAACCCCCACACCAGCAGCGGGAACAGGATAGAGAGCGCCGCCAACCGCCAGTACAACCGGGGGGGAATGTCCTCAGCCAGCCGCCAAAACACGGACGGGCGCAACCGCCGGGGCTGCAACTGGTCACGAATGCGCTGGGAACGGTCGGGGTCGATCATGGGCGTTCCTTGTACTGGGGGACGTTTGGGTTTGGACACGGGCGGCATAAGCTCTCACAAACCGGTCGTCGAACAATTTGCTCAAATCCGGCTGCGTTTTCGCTAAACCAACTTGCGTCAAAAAGGCACTGATTTTTTTAGCGGCAAAGGGCAACGAGGACATATCATTGCCAGGTTGAAAAGCAGTGATATTTTCCTGTACTGTAAAAATGCGAGTGCCGCCTGCATATTGCTTGTATTCTTCCACGGAAACATTAGCTTTTTTGGCCATAATGGCAATGGCTTCATCGGGATTGGTTTCCAGAAATTTCGTCGTTGCAAACCAGGCATCTACTACTGCCTGTACCTGTTCGGGATGCTCATTTACAAAGCTACGGGTAAACACCAAATGATCCGAAATTGCTCCCGGAAAATCCTTGGAACTAAATAATTCCTTACTGCCCGGACGTTTGAGGGCTTGGGTAGTAAAAGGTGCAAACACTCCCACCGCATCTACTTGTCCGGCAACAAATGCGGTTGCGGCTTTCCCCGTCTCCATAGGCACAAACGTAATATCTGAAGGTTTCAATCCCGCTTTTTCCATCCCCAAAAGCAGGAGAAAATGATCCACTGTGCCCTCTTCGGCAGCTACTTTTTTCCCCCGCAAATCCGCAATGGTATTAATCCCTTCCCGGACAATAATCTTGTCATTGCCCGTCGAATTATCATTCACCAAAACAATCACCTGATCCGCACCACCAGCTACGGCACTAATGGTGTCATTAAGGGTCTGAGAATTGGCGTCTAACTGTTGGGCCGTCAGGGCATTAATGGAGTCCAAATAGCTGTCAAACCACTTCAAATCCACCTGCACATTTTTGGCGGCAAAAATCCCTTTCTCCTGAGCGACCTGCCAGGGAAACCAACCCGGCCACGCACTAAAACCCAGGCGTACCGTGGGAGTTTGATCCTCTGCCCCAGGACGGACACAACTGACGGTAAATACTATTGCCAACACAAACAACAGCCCTTTCCAGGCGTGGGATTGCCATCTCATGCCACCCGTAAACTCCAAAAAATGAACCGGAACCGAACTGTTCCTCACCAGGGAAAGGAGTGAGAAATCGTGAGGACTTCACCCCCCAAGACCAATGCTCCCTGTACGGCTTAAGCATCCCCAAACCAAATTGGGAAAAACAGTATCTTGGGATACACTTTTTAAAATTTGCTGGGCATATATAGGAAAAAAACCAAACGAACAGGTTGTAAATTTTTGTAAAAAGTAACAAAAGTAACTGTTTTTTGTAGGGGGTGGGTTAGGATGGGTTTAGCAGCCAGCAGGAGAGCTTCTAGGGTTCCGGCAGCGGTGGTGACTGCTGCGGCTGGTCCAAGAGAAGCAGGCCGTTGCCCTAGCGGGTGCGGTTACACGGCGGGATAAAAGCCCGGGAGGTCGTGCGGTTAGTCTGAAAGGCAGGCTAGGTCGCATCATCTCCTGGGCTGTGTCGTTTGGTAACCCACGCAGGAGGTACAGGTATGGTGGCAACGGTGTGCGAGACAGATATTCCCGCAGAATTGGTGGTTTGGTCGGAGAAGGTGCCGGGGGGAGGCTATTGGCACGGGGTGATTCCCCGCTGGCAGACCCTACGGATTACGGATTTGGGGGGGTCCCAGGGGGTAGCGATGATTTGCTACAACGCGGACCGTCCAATGGAGCGGCTGAATGTGGCGGATACGGCCAAAATCCAGTTCAGTGCCTTTTTGCGCCAGGGGATGGTGCTGTACTCGGATATGGGACGGATTTTGTTTTCCATCACGGCGGATACGTCCAACGGCCATGACCTAATCTGCGGGTGCAGTACGGCAGCGAGCAATCGGGCCAAGTACGGGCATGGGGGCATCGGCACGGACATTCACGGTCGCCAGGATTTTCACAATGCCCAGGATCAGTTTCTGCGGGCGTTGGGCAAGTGGGGGATGTCCCGCCGGGATTTGATGCCGAATGTGAATTTCTTTAGCCGGGTAACGGTGACACCAACAGGGGATTTACAGTACGATGCCGGAGCGGCTAAACCCGGTGCTTACGTGGATTTGCGGGCGGAAATGAATGTGCTGGTGGTGATTGCCAACTGTCCCCATGTCCTGCACCCGGATACGGTGTACCGACCGCAGCCTATCCAACTGACGGTGTGGCGTTCCCCGGAGCCTGGCCCCGATGACCCTTGCCGCACAGCCAACGAAGAAGTAGTGCGGGGATTCATCAACACGGACACCTGGTGGCGGCAACGACCGCTAGCTCCCCATTACGCTCTCTAGGGAATGTAATTGTTTTGTACTAATTTCTGCATTAACTTCTTTTCAGGAGGTACAAACGGTATGGCGACGATGGCAATGGCGACCCCGACGCTGGACCCGGCCAAGGCGATTTATGACTACGAATTGCCTGCCCGCCAGCCCTGGTCGAAGGTGGTGTACAAGGGGCAGATTTTACGGATTGTGGATTTAGAGGGGAATCAGGCGGTGGACACCCTGATTTACAATGCCGCCGATACTTCAGAGCGCTACAGTGCGCCGGATACGGTGGTGCGTCAGAGGAATATCTTTATCACGGCGGGGACGCAGTTGATGTCCAATGCGGGCAATGTGCTAATGACGGTGCTCAATGATACCTGTGGCCGTCACGATACTTTGGGGGGTGCGTGCAGTATGGAGAGCAATTCGGTGCGCTACGGGTTGCATAAGAAGCATCTGCACGCCTGTGTGGAAAATTACCTGCTGGAGTTGAGCCAGTACGGGATGAACAAGCGGGATTTGGTGAGCAATATCAATTTCTTTATGAATGTGCCAGTGGGCCCAGATGGCCGCTTGGAAATCGTAGATGGAATTTCTGAGCCAGGGAAGTACGTGGATTTGCGGGCGGAAATGGATGTGCTGGTGTTGATTTCTAATTGCCCCCAGATCAACAACCCCTGTAATGCCTACCACCCCACGCCGGTGCGGTTGCTAATTTGGGATGCGGAGGGCTGATGTTTGCCAAAGTATTGGTCGCCAATCGGGGGGAAATTGCCCTACGGATCATCCGCACGTTAAACCGGTTGGGGATTGCCAGTGTTGCCATCTACTCGGAACCGGATCGCCATAGTCCCCACGTGGACGCGGCGACGGAGGCTCTGGCGTTGGGAGGGACACTGGCCAGCGAAAGTTATCTGCAAGGGGACCGGGTGTTGGATTTGGCGGTGCAGGCGGGGGCGGCGGCGATTCATCCGGGGTACGGGTTTCTTAGCGAAAATGCGGATTTTGCCACTGCCTGTCTGCAACGGGGGCTGGTGTTTATTGGACCTAAGCCAGAGCACATTCGCCAGTTTGGTCGCAAGCACCTTGCCCGTGATCTGGCTGCCCGTCAAGGCATTCCCCTGGTTCCCGGCACGCCTTTATTAAATAGTCTGGAAGAGGCGCAGGCGGCGGCAGAGCAGATCGGTTACCCGGTGATGCTCAAAAGTACGGCAGGGGGTGGGGGGATTGGGATGCGTCGGTGCGAGAATGCGGCGGAATTGGCAACGGCCTACGACCAGGTGCAACGGCTGAGCCAGGCCAATTTCCGGGACGGGGGGGTGTTTCTGGAGAAATATATTTCTGTGGCCCGCCATGTGGAGGTGCAAATTTTTGGGGATGGTCAGGGACGGGTGTTGACCCTGGGGGAACGGGATTGTTCGAGCCAACGACGTAACCAAAAGGTGATCGAGGAAACGCCAGCGCCGGGGTTAGCGGAATCGGTGCGGCAAGGACTATACCAGGCGGCGCAACGGTTGGGGGAAGCGGTGCAGTACCAGTCGGCGGGCACGGTGGAATTTATTGTGGATGGGACAACGGGGGAGTTTTATTTCCTGGAGGTCAATACCCGGTTGCAGGTAGAGCATGGGGTTACCGAATTGGTCTGCGGCATTGACTTGGTGGAATGGATGGTACGTTTGGCTGCTGGGGAACGGGATTTTTTCGACCGCTATTGCCACCGGCCTCAGGGTCATGCCATCCAGGTCCGGATTTACGCCGAAGACCCCCACAAAAATTACCAACCCAGTAGTGGGGTGCTGACCCACGTGCATTTGGCTGAGGGTGCCCGGTGGGATGCCTGGATTCGCAGTGGGAGTGAGGTGACCCCGTTCTACGACCCCCTGTTGGCGAAAGCGATGGTGCATGGGGAGAACCGGGCAGCGGCGATCCAAAAGTTGCAAACGGTGTTGGCGCAGACGACTCTGGCAGGGATTGCAACCAATCTGGAGTACCTGCAACAGGTGGTGGCGACCCCGGAGTTTCAGCGGGGCGAAGTGAGTACCCAGTTTCTTGCCCAATTCACCTATCAGCCTCAGACAATCGACGTGTTGGCACCCGGTACCTTTACCACCGTGCAGGACTATCCGGGGCGGTTGGGATATTGGAATGTGGGGGTGCCGCCTTCCGGGCCGATGGATCACCTGGCCTTTCGCTGGGGCAATCGGTTGCTGGGCAATCCCCTGGGGGCGGCTGGGCTGGAATGTACGATGACAGGGCCGACGTTGCGGTTTAATGCGCCTACCCGGATTTGTTTGACCGGGGCCATGATGCCAGCAACTTTAGATGACCAACCGGTTCCCTACTGGCAGACGGTGACGGTACGGGCAGGGAGCGTGTTGACGCTGAAGGCCGTGCAGGGGCCTGGGTGTCGCACCTATATCACGGTGCAGGGGGGGCTACCGGTGCCGGAGTACTTGGGCAGTCGGGCAACCTTTACCCTGGGGCAGTTTGGCGGGCATGGCGGTAGAGCGTTGCGGGCGGGGGATGTGTTGCCGCTGGCGCCCTGGGATGGACAAGATCAACCCGCAGCTTTGCCCCCCGAACTCATTCCTCAATACACTGATACCTGGGATATCGGGGTCATGGTGGGTCCGCACGGGGCACCGGATTTTTTTACCCCGCAGGATATGGAGATGCTGTTGAGCCACGCCTGGGTGGTGCATCACAATTCGGCCCGCACGGGGATTCGGCTGATAGGGCCAGCGCCAACTTGGGCCAGACCCGATGGGGGAGAAGCAGGATTACATCCTTCCAACATCCACGACAACGCCTATGCCATTGGCACGATTAACTTTACCGGCGATATGCCGATCATCTTGGGGTGCGATGGGCCAAGTTTGGGGGGGTTTGTCTGTCCGGCGACGATTGTGCAGGCGGAATTGTGGAAAGTAGGGCAGTTGAAACCGGGAGACCGGGTGCGGTTTTTTCCCATTGATGAACCGACGGCCCGTGCCTGGGAACAGCGACAGGAACAGGAATTAGCTCGCCTGGAACCCCTACCCCCGATCCCAGCCGTACCGGTGGCCACAGAACCCATCTTGCAGCAGATGACGGATGCCCATCCTGTGGGGGTTACCTACCGGCAAGCGGGGGACAAATATGTATTGGTTGAATACGGGCCATTAACTCTGGATTTGACCTTACGGTTCCGGGTGCATGGGTTGATGACCTGGCTACAAGCGCAAAACATCCCCGGCATTATTGACTTGACCCCCGGCATTCGTTCGCTACAAGTGCATTACGACAACCAACAGTTACCCCGTTCTGAACTTTTACATATCCTAGCAGCGGCAGAGGCGGAACTACCGGCTGTGGATCAGATGGTCGTACCCACCCGCATCGTGCATTTGCCCCTGTCTTGGAATGATGAATCCATCCAGCTTGCTATTGCTAAATACATGCAGTCGGTGCGACCGGATGCCCCCTGGTGTCCGAGCAATTTGGAATTTATCCGGCGGGTGAACGGGTTGGCGGACGTACAGCAGGTGTATGACATTGTGTTCGGGGCGAGTTATTTGGTGCTGGGGCTGGGGGATGTGTATCTGGGGTCACCGGTGGCTACACCCCTTGATCCCCGGCATCGGCTGGTCACAACCAAATACAATCCGGCTCGCATCTGGACACCGGAGAATGCGGTAGGCATTGGCGGGGCGTACCTGTGCATTTACGGCATGGAAGGGCCGGGGGGGTATCAGTTGGTGGGGCGTACCGTGCCTGTGTGGAATCGCTATTACCGGACTGCCGATTTTACCCAGCCCTGGTTGCTGCGGTTTTTTGACCAGATTCGCTTTTTCCCGGTCACTGCGGCGGAACTCCAGCGCTACCGAGAGGATGTGATCTATGGACGGGTGAAACTGGACATCCACGAGGAAACGTTTCATCTGGGGGAATATCAACGCTTTCTCCAAGAAAATGCGGATGCCATTCGTGCCTTCAAAACCCAACAGCAAAACGCCTTTCAAGCAGAGCGAGAGCGGTGGGTAGCGGCTGGGGAATTTGACCGCCCCGATACGGAAGCGGTGACAGTCCCGCTAGAGCCGACGGAAATTCCCATTCCCCCAGGGCAGGTGGCAGTGCGGGCGGAAGTCAGCGGTACGGTTTGGCAAGTGGTGGTACACCTGCAAGCAGTGGTTCGTGCCGGGGAAAAGTTGGTCATTCTTGAAGCGATGAAAACCGAAATTGAGGTACTTAGCCCCACAGATGGCACTGTCGCCCAGATTCTCTGTCAGCCGGGGCAAGCGGTTACGGCAGGGCAAATAATTCTTTTACTCATCCCGGCGACGTGAGGGTTCCCAGCGCACCACCCGCCCGGCGGCCAAGGCTTGCATCGTTCCATCTGCTCGTTGCACCTGCAAGCGTCCCCAGGCGTCAATCCCCATTCCCATCCCGCTGATCATCCCATCGGGCGTATGGACAACCAAAGGACAACTGTACAGCACATCCCGCTGGCGCAGTTGGGGCAAAAGCCCGGTCAAACCCTTCTGCCGGATCACCCCATGCGCTTGCAAAAGGTAATCCCGCAATTTGGTCAACAAGGGCATCACTTCCGGCGGCGCATCGTTCACTTCCGACAGACTCGCCACCTGTGCCGGGGATAAATGGATGGATTCCGTTGCCAACACCTGTGGCCAATCTACCTGCCGATTCAGCCCCACCCCAACCACCGCCTGAGGAAACCGGGCTTCACACAGCACCCCTGCCACCTTTCGCCCCCAAAGCAGCACATCATTTGGCCATTTGATGCCCAGAGCCAGGGCAGGCAAAGTCATCAAATCTTCCACCGCATAGATCACCGCCAAGCCTGCTGCCAAACTCAACCAGGGCAATTCCGGGGGGGCAAGCGGTTGCAGTACAAACGAAGCGGTTAAAACGCCTGCTGGCGCATACCAAGAACGCCCTTGCTGTCCTCGCCCTGCCGTCTGTCGGGGGGTAAAAACCACATCCCCTTGAGTTAATCTGTCCAGCGATTGTAATGCCCAAGTGTTGGTACTCGGACACTCATCCAGCCAATGCAACCAAGGGGGCAAAGACATGACCCAATTGTAGTTTGATTGATGTACAATACCAAATTACAGTCTTTTGTGCTATTATGGGATACAAACCATAAAAATGAGAGGACAAAGAGATGCCTACACATTCCTTAGATTTACGGCAAAGAATTGTAGCTGCATACCAAGCGGGAGAACAATCCGGGAGGTAGCTAAGCGGTTTATGGTAACTAAAAGGACAGTACATCGCCTCGTACAACAGTATAAACAGACTCAAGACTTAACACCTAAAAAAGTAGGGACAAAGCGAGTTGGAATTTTAGAACAAAATAAAGTTGAGATTTTAGCCATTGTTGAAGAGTATCCAGATAAGTGTTTGTGGCAATATGTTGAGATTATTGGAGAAAGGCTAGGAATCCATGTGAGTATTAGCACCTTGCATTCTTTCTTGAAAAAGCATAAAATCACTCTAAAAAAAGACATTCCGCAGTGAAAAAGCCAAGAGTGAATTTATGCAGGAACAACGCCTAGGACACTGGCATACAGTCTTTTTGTTGATTACAGGGTACAACTCGAATCCCTTCCATCGGTGTATGGACAACTCTCCCATACCCCAAAATCTCTGAAAAGACTGTAAATTAGTTGAAACAACCTGGATACTTTCTGCGAATATTGTTGCCCATCTCATCCTCTGATGTGGCGTAGCCGTAACCTTGCTATTCAAGTCTATGATAGTTTTTCGATAAAATTGATAGGGAGCATATTACTTTATCTTCACCATTATCCATGGGCGCTTCGCAGGTTGGGAAAACCAAGGCACCAACGGAGTGGCGGGAGTATCCCGAACCGATTGATAACCAGCGGGTCATCCGCACCCTCGAGCAAGCGTTGCAGGATTTGGAGCAGATAGGGGACGTTACCATTCCCAAGGAAACGCATCTTGCCATCCGTGAGATTGAAGATGCCAAACTCAGAGAGGAACGCATTTTTGCAGTCCTAGAAGCGGCGGGGGTAGCCTCCCTCCCCTTTAGGTTGTGTTGATCTTTCATTTGAGCCAAAAGAGAGCACTGACGAGATAGAGAAAACTCAAGAAGTTCCTGGCCAATTTGTCAAAACGAGAA